>PWKM01000192.1 GCA_003559755.1 Planctomycetota bacterium | reverse complement strand
CTCGTTCCCAACTGCAAAATGCTCGATGCGACCGACTCCGTCGTGCGGGGCGCCTACGTTCCCCTGATGCAGAAATTGCTCCAGTGGTCGAAGGATGCCGGGGCCGACCCGTTTGTTCTTGTCCACGACGATGACGATCGACCCCTGGCGAATGAGATCGCGAACGATCGGGAAAGATTCGTGGAAATTGTCCGCGAACCTGATGCCCGGGCCATCAAAGGGATCATCGGAGCGGCGAGCGCCGTGATCTCATCGAGATTCCACGGTCTGGTCAGCGCACTATCGCAGGGTGTCCCGGCCCTGGGCACCGCGTGGAGTCACAAGTACAAGATGCTTTTCAAGGATTATGGATTCCAGGAGGGGCTGATACCCCTGCCCGTCGAAGATGAAGATCAAGTCCGCGACAAGCTCCGCATGCTGCTCGACTCCACGGAGCGGGCGGAGCTCGGCGCGAAGTTGAAGGATGCCGCTGGGAATCAACTCCGGTCCATCGAAGAGATGTGGAAAGAGGTGTTTGCCCTCCTACAGCAAACGGATGTGTACCATGAGCATTGACCTGGATCAAGCCCGATCACTTTGGACACCGACCTGTCACGGCCGGTGGATGAGCGAGGAGTGTGAGCCGGGGCTGGTCAGTGTCATCGTTCCGACTTACAACCGCGCCCACCGGCTGGCCGAGACGCTGGACAGCATCTACGCCCAGACCTATCGCCCCATCGAAGCGATCGTCGTCGATGACGGCTCGACGGATGACACAGCCGAGGTCCTCGCCGGGTGGCGTTCGGAACATTCCGGCGATCCGCAGTTCACGCTCGCCGACTTCCGGCAGGAGAACAAGGGCGCCCCGGCCGCTCGCAATCGAGGAGCCATCGAGTCCCACGGCGAGTACATCCATTTCTGGGACTGCGAAGATATCATGCACCCGGAAAAGATCGCCCGGCAGGCCGAGGCGGCGGCCCGGCACCGAGCGGACCTGGTTGTATGCGATATCGAATTTTTTTGGAACGAACCGGGTGATAGTGGAGAAAATTTCGATTTCGCGGCCCAGACCGGCACGGCCACCAATAACCGGGGCGTAGTGAACGCCTGTATTTGTGCCGGCGGCTGGAATACACAGGCGGTGCTGTTTCGAAGGAGCGTGCTTTGCCTGGCGGGCCCGTGGCGAGAGTCATTGCGACGTCATCAGGATGTCGAGTTCAACGTCCGGGCGGCAATCTGTGCTGACAGCGTGGTCGGAGTCCGCGAGCCGTTATCCTTCGAGCGCATACACGGCGAGCCGGGCTGTATATCCGCCGATACTTCACAAGTTGCGTTTCAAAGTATGGTGGATGCATATCTGACCGTCCGGGACCACCTCCGCGTCACCAGCCACTTGAACGCCACCGCGCGATTGTTTCTGTTTCACCGCATGATCTCAATCGCAGAATTGGCGACGAGGGCGGGGCACCGGGATGTTGTATTGACAGGGTGCCGTATGGCGATGGAATTTGCGCCGCCCAGACGACGCCTTGTCCTGAAGCTGTTCCTGAAAATCATAGAGAAGTTGAAGGGCAGGATATTCTTCCTCGTCGCTCGACCTGCTTTTGCTGCCAACACAATGGCCAACGCCCTTCGAGTCAAGAGAACTTCGAAGGCAACCGACCTGGATGGCAGGTCGGAGACGGAAACAGAGAGCGAGTAATGCCGGATACCGTTATCGTTGTTACCCACGCAATGCTCCAGGGGTATGGGGGATTCCGAAATATCGCCGAGCGGATCGGTGCGATGAAAGCCCTCGGATTCGACATCGCCGTCGTGCACGCCGGGCTGGAGGGAACCGCGGAGCGGTTGGATGAACTCGGCGCCCGGCAACACCCCCTGCCGGGACTCTTCGATGACAGCGCCGCCAGCCGACTGAGCCCCTCACGCCGCCGACGACATCGAGCGGACAGCGAGCGTTTCCTCAAACTCATCGAAGAGGTCGGCCCGCGAGCCGTGATGGTCCACGGCCAGCGACCGGTAAAGCCCTACCAGGCCGCTCAAAAACTCGCCCCTCTGTATTTCTTTCGACACGACGGGACGATGGCCTGCCCCGCCGGCAGCCGGGTCACCGAGCCGGGACGTCGGAAGTGCGGCATCGAAGTCGGGTGCAGGTGCCTTGCCAATCAATGTTGGGGCGATAGCAACTCGCTGAGAAAAGCGGGGCTTGTCGTTCGCAGAAGGAGGGACCTGCGGCGGTTGAGACGCCTCCGGAACGTCGTGGTGAGCAGCCGCTATCTCGCCCGAATCCACGGCCTCCCAGACGCCGAGGTCCAGTATCCGCCACTGCGGAAGCCGGAGGAGCTGCCGCCGCGCGCTCCGCCCGAAGACCGGGTTGAGTGCCGGATCGTCTTCGTCGGACGCCTCGAGCGGAACAAGGGTGCGGGCGAACTGATCCCGATCATGCGGCTCCTGCCCAACGACTACTCGCTGGTCATCGTTGGGGACGGACCGGAACGGAGCGCGCTGGAGGAGCAGGCCGACGAACTGGTCCAGTCCGTGAAATTTCGTGGATGGCAGCCGAGCGAGGGCGTGTTCCGCGAGATGCTCCGGGCACAGGTCTCGCTCGTCCCCAGCATGTGGGACGAGGGCTTCGGCATCATCGGCCCCGAGTCGTTCGCCTGCGGGACGCCGGTCGTCGCCTACGACGCGGGCGGCATCTCGGAATGGTGTGTGCAACCGTCGGGCATCCTGGTTCCTCACGGCGACCGCCGGGCCGCGGCACAAGCCATCCGGACGATCTGCGAGGAACTGGACGCCCCCGGGTGGCCCGAGCGAAGCGAGGCCGCCCGCAAAACGGCTCACGAGGAGTTCGATTACGGCCGGTTCGTGGCCGACATCAAGTCAATGCTGGACCGAGCGGAGGCCCGACGATGAGGATCGGATATGACGCCAGCCCGGTACGCGGTAATCGCACCGGAGTCGAGCACTACACCGTCCGGCTGCTCGAGGCGCTTCGGGGGCTCGACGATGTCGAGATCGTCGCTTTCTCGGGCCTGGCAGTCCCCGACCTGCCGGAGGTGGTGGTTCGGCCGTCCCGGATGCCGCTCGCGCTCTGGCGGCAGGTCGTGCTGCCGCGGCTGGTTCGCGACGCCGGCTGTACGAGCTTCCACTCGGCGGTCACTGCGATGTCGCTCCGCCTGCGGGTCCCGGTGACCGTGATGCTCCACGATTTCTCCTGGCAGGTCGTATCGGAGTGCTACTCAAGGACCGCCTGGTTCAAGCAGTGGTTCTGGTTCCGGGCGGCGGCCCGGCGGGCGGCGTGCTTCGTCGCGGTGTCCGAGCGAACCCGACAGGACGTCATCGACCGCTACCCGCATCTCGCCGACCGTATCGTGGCCATCCTGAGCGGCCCTGTCGCGGCACGGCTGCCCGCGCCGGACCCCGACCTGCAGGCCGAGCTCCGCCTCCGGTTCGACATACCGGGCCGGTTTGTGCTGGCGGTCGGCCGGGTCGAGCGACGCAAGAACCCGGTTTACGTCATCCGGGCGTTCGCCTCGGCGACCGGGTCCGGCGACCTGTCTGATGTAAAACTGGTGTTTGCCGGCCCGCCCGGCAACGCCCAGGCCGACGCGGAAGCAACCGCCGGTCGGCTGGGCGTCGCCGATCGCGTCGTGTTCTGCTCGCATCTCGGGGCGGAACTCGCCCAGCTCTACGCCGCCGCCGACCTGCTGGTGTACGCATCCCGCGACGAGGGCTTCGGGCATCCGCCGTTCGAAGCGATATCCTTCGGCACCCCGGTCGTCGCCTCCGACATCCCGGTGCTCCGCGAAGTGCTCGACGGCGGCGGGGAACTCGTACCGCTGGACCGACCCGACGAGTTGGCTAAAGTCATCCGGCGGGCGCTCACCGATTCCGAGTATCGCCGGGAACTCATCGCTCGGGGGCGGACTCGGCTCGGCGAACTGTCGTGGGACGCCACGGCCCGGGGGGTCGTCGAACTCCACCGGCGGCTCACCGGGCTTGCCTGATCGGCCGCTGTCCCGCCCGAGCCGCCGGTTATCCTCAACTTGCGGTCGATGCTCCCATTTATTACCCTGTCGCCTGACAGAGACAAATGGAGGCGCATATGGAGATGATGCAGCTCGGCCGGACAGGCCTCACGATCAGCCGGACCGGGTTCGGCTGTCTCCCCATCCAGCGGCTCGACTTCGACGCGGCGGGGCAACTGCTCCACCGGGCCGTCGAGGGCGGCATCACGTTCTTCGACACCGCCCGCGGTTACAGCGACAGCGAGGCCAAGATCGGCCATGCACTCGCCGGCGTTCGCCATCGCATCGTGCTGGCAACCAAAGTCCACGACGGCAGCCGCGATCAGTTCCGCGAAGACTTCGAGAAGTCACTGACCGAGCTCAGGACCGACTACGTCGACCTGCTGCAGCTCCACAACCCGAAGCAGGTGCCGGACCCCGATGCCCCCGATTCGGCGTTCGCCGCCGCCCTCGAGGCAAAGGAGCAGGGGATGTGCCGTGCCGTCGGAGTCACCAACCATCGGCTCGACGTTGCCCGGCGGGCGGTGGAGTCCGGCCTGTTCGACACCCTCCAGTTTCCGCTCAGCGCGGTCTCGTCGAGCGAGGACCTGGAACTGATCGACTTGTGCCGGGAAAGAGACGTCGGCGTGATCGCGATGAAAGCGATGTGCGGCGGCCTGCTCACCGACATCCCCGCCGCGTTCGCATTCCTCCGCCAGTACGACAACCTGGTGCCCATCTGGGGCATACAGCGGGAGAGCGAACTCGATGAGTTCCTCGCACTGGAGGCGAATCCGCCGGCGATGGACGACGCGATGCGGGCGGCAATCGAACGCGACCGGGCGGAGCTGGCCGGCGACTTCTGCCGCGGGTGCGGCTATTGTACGCCCTGCCCGGAAGGCATCCCGATCAATACCGCCGCCCGGATGAAATACCTGCTGCGCCGGGCCCCGTCCGAGCGGTTCCTCAGCGGCGAGTGGCAGGAGAAGATGGCCCGGATCGAGAACTGCCGCGAATGCGGGCAATGCGCCGAGCGCTGCCCCTACGACCTGAGTCCGCCCGATATCCTCCGCAAAATGCTCGACGATTACAACGAGTTCGTCGCACAGAGTGCCTGAACGGCTCGCTCCACCGGCGCGACGTAGTGGCTTTCGGCGTTTGGAATGAGGGCGGGCAGGGCGTATAATTCACCGTGCCGAGAACCGACCGTTATCAGGAGGAAGCCGATGGGTTTTTTCGATCAGTTGGTTGACCGAGCAAAGCAGGCCCCGAAGATCGTGGCACTGCCCGAACTGGAGGTCGAGGCGAAACGTGTGGGGGAGGGCGGGCCGATGGAACGTGCCGCACACCGCGCCGAGGCGGACGGGATCGCCCGGATCATATCGGTCTCGCAGGAGATGATCGAGGACTCGGGCAAGCTGGACGAGTTTGTCGAGCGGTACCGGGCCGTCCGCGGCCTGGTGAAGAGCCGCCGGCCGATGGTCCACCGGCTCGTGAGCAAGCCGACGGTGTTCGCCGTCGGGCTGGTGCGGCTGGGCTACGCCCACGGGATGATCTCGGGCAAGTACACACAGTCGTACAACGTGATGGCCGCGGTCAACGCGTTGATGGAGCACGAGCCGGGCAAGATCCCCTCGACGTTGTTCTTCTGCGAGCCGCCGGAGGACTACCCGGTGTTCGACCTGCTCGCGGTGGCCGACGTGGTGGTCAACCCCTATCCGGGCGCCGACGAGATCGCGTCGATCGCCGAGACGTCGTGCGAGACCTTCCACTCGCTGACCGGCATCGAACCCCGTGCGGCAATCCTGTCGTACTCGACGGGCACTTCGGGCCGGGGCGAATTGGTGGACCGCATCCACGCGGCGGTCAAGGCCTACAGGGATCGGGACCGCGACTGGTTCGTCTATGGCCCCTGTCAGTTCGACGCGGCGATCAACACCGAGGTCGCGAAGAACAAGCGGGGCTGCCCGTTCACCGACGAGCCGGCGAACATCATCGTCGGCCCCACGCTCGACGTGGCCAACAACATGTACAAGGCGGTCCAATGGCTCATCCCGGGATGCCGGACCATGCTCTGCTCGCAGGGCGTGGCACTGCCGGTGGACGACCTGTCGCGGGGCGACGACGAGCAGGCGATCTACAACGTGATCGCCGCCAACGTGGTCAAGGCCCAGACCGCCGAAGAACAGGGCAAGTATCCCGGCCCCATAGACGAGTTCTTCCTCGACTTGTAACAGATCCCCTTTCCGGAGACAGGCATGCCTTCAGAGAACACGAACGGCGGGGCCGGCCCGGTTCGACAGGCGATGGACCTCGGCGCCCTGCAGGCGGTGATGATCGATCCGGCAACGGTGGAGACCGCCGAATGGGTCCGGTGGAAATGTCGGTTCGGCTGCGGCGGATACGGGAGCAGTCTGGTCTGTCCGCCACACACCCCGCTGCCGGACCAGACCAGGCGGCTGCTCGACGGCTACAGCCGGGCGGTCCTGTTCGAGGCGCCGACCGGCAAGGCCAAGGAGATCGCCGTGGTCCTCGAACGACAGCTCTTTCTCGACGGGCATCACAAGGCCTTCGGGCTGGGGGCGGGCCCCTGCTCTTTGTGCGAAGAGTGCCGGTTCGATCGCGGGTGCCTTCATCCCCGCAAGGCACGGCCCTCAATGGAGGCCTGCGGCATCGACGTCTTCACCACCGTCCGCCGCCACGACATGCCCATCGAGGTGGTCAGGAGCCGAGAGGCCCCGCAGCATTATTACGGCCTGGTGCTGATCGATTGACTGCCCGGCCGCCCCGGCCAACCGTCAGTACGCGCCGTGCCGCGAAAAGATCACGTGGATCGTCCGCAGGATGATGCGGAGGTCCAGAAGCAGGGAGTGGTTGTGGAGGTAGAGCGCGTCGAGGAGCACGATATCGTCGAGGTTGCGAATCTCGGACCGGCCGCAGACCTGCCACAGCCCGGTCAGCCCAACCCAGCCGCGCAGGCGCAGATGGTGCCACGGCTGGTATCGTTGGACCTCGGCGGGCAGGGGAGGGCGGGGGCCGACGACCGACATCTGCCCGGCCAGTGCGTGGAGGAACTGGGGGACCTCGTCCAAGCTGAACCGCCGCAGCACGCGGCCCACTGCCGTACGGCGCGGGTCGTCACGCAGCTTGAACAGATGCCCGTCTTCCCGGTGTTGCGCCTCGAACTCGGCGTGATGCCTGTCCGCCCCGGGCGACATCGTCCTGAATTTGACGAACCTGAAATGCTTTCCGCCCCCGCCGGCCCGCTCCTGCGTGAAGAGCACCGGGCCCCTGTCCTGGAGCTTGACGGCCGCCGCCACGAATAGCCACAACGGCAGCCCCAGTAGAAGCACTACGGCCGAAAAGACGATGTCGAACAGGCGCTTGGCCGGCGGGACGCGCGGGCCGATCCGCCGGGCGGGGAGGAACAACAACGGTCGGTCGCCGACGTGCTTCCGGATCAGGCCCAGCCCCTCGATGCCGTGGGGGACCGCCGCTCGCAGGAGGGCGACGTCCACCCCCCGCTGCAACAGCCCGTCGGCCAGCTCGAGTTGCCGGGCCAGCCCGATCTTCGGATTGCACAGTGCGACTTCGTCGAGCTCGCCCGCCTCGACTGCAGCCGCCAACTCGTCGGGGTCGGCAGCGACTCGCACGATCCGGCCCTCATCGGCAAGGGCGCGCTCGCAGCAGGCGGCGTCGTCCGGGAATCCGAGGATGGCGATTCGCTTCGTCGGCTTCATCGTGCAGGGGTATCGGCCGGCCGGTCGGGTTCAGTGTGCGGCGATTGCGGCTGATCTCAAGGTTTCTTCAACTCGCCCCGGGCGATCAGATCGGCGAGTGCATCAATCACCGCCTGCTCCGCAGTGTAGGCCGGGGTATAGCCCAGCTCGGAGGCGGCGCGGCGGAGGTCCACACAGCTCGATTGGATCATGTGCTGCCGGACCGTCTCGTTGGGCCCGTACTGTTCCTGGTACTCATCGAGTGACAGCAACTGCGGGCGGGACGGCGACTGCAGGTGGTCGCGGAGGAACACGAACAGTCCGCGATAGGTCAGCGCCCAGGCGGAAGAGGCGTTATAGACCCGGCCGACCGCGGCGGGCCGTTTCTCGATGGCCAGCCGGATGACCCGGGCGACGTCCGACGGGTGGACGTGCTGGACGAGCGGCTCGCCCCGCGCCGGAAGCGGCACCGGCTGGCCCGCCATCATCAGTTCGAGGTACGACAGGTCCTTGTCGCCCTCCGGGGTGACGAACGGCTTGCCGGCCCCGGTGATCTGCGTCGGGTTGACGATGGTCACCGGGAAGCCGTCCTGCTCGAAGCGGGCCAGGTAGAAGTCCTGTATGGCCAGCTTCTTCCGGGCGTAATCGTTGAGCGGCACCCCGCGATAATCCTCCGGGGTGGGGACTTTCTGGGGAGAGCCGTATATCCAGGCGGTGCCCACGTGTATCACGTGCTCCGCCTTCCCGTTCAGCCAGCCGAACAGCTTGCGAGCGCTCTCCGGCTCGTAACAGATGATGTCAACGACGACCTCGGGCCGGAAATCGTCGAGCAGGTCGGGCAACTGGCCGTCTTCCTCGGCCCGCTCCCGCTCGAAGTGGACGTGCTGGACCTCTTGCCAGAAGTGGCCGGTGACGGAGGGATCGGTTTCACCCCGCGAGACACACATCACGTTGTGCCCCTGTGCGACGAGGTCTCGGACGAGGAATCCGCCGCTGTGCCCGGTCCCCCCGATCACCAGTATATTCACGCCAGCTCTCCCACCGCGCCCGATTTCACGTGCTCGATGGTCGGTTCGGCCCACCGGTCGCAGAACTCGCTCTCGCCCTCGTTGCCCATCAGCAGGCAGGGGTCCTCGAGCATCTTATCCCAGAAAAGCTGCATACAGTCGCGGCACGTCATCAGGCCGACGTCGGCGCGGCCGATCTTCGTCCAGGTCATGATGCCGGATTCTTCGAGAACTCTGGCGGCTCGCGAGTCCTGTTTATAGAAGTCGCGATAGCCCTTCGGGCTCTTGGTCACCTCGACCTCCATCGGCTCGCCGTCGGGGCCTTTGACCATGGCCTTCGTGGTCGCCATGTAAGGCAGGTCCATCCAGTCCTCGACCACGTGGAGGGTGGTGTTGGTCCGGTTGTCGGTCCCGAAGAAGCAGATGTACGCGTCCCAGTCGAAGTTCTTTCCGTAGGGGCTGTTGCGATGGAACGTGCTGCCCTTCTCGGTCTCGTGGTCGGCCACGTATTCCTCGGCCCTGGCGCCGATCGCAGCCAGCGAGTGGGTCGGATGCATGCTCCGCTTCCGTTCCGGCCGTTCCAGGAAGATGTTCGTGATGCTGCCCACCCGGGAGGGCGTCTCGTCGGGATCATACGCATACTGGACCGGCCCGTCCGGTGTGTTCGGCGAGAACGTCGCGGTCAGCGTGGGCAAGGCCAGCAGCCCATCGGGCCCCACCGTCTCCAGGAACGCGTCGATCACCAGGTCGGCCCCGCAGTTGGGCAGCTTGACCAGTTCGCGGGCCGGCCCCAGCTCCCGCAAGCTGCTGTGAAGCAGCACCGCATCGCCCTCGGAGAGGCCGAGTTCGCCGAGGCCGTCCTTGATCATCTCCATCGTGATTGCCATGTAAGCTCCTTTCCAACCCAAAAAAACGAGTCAACTGAAAACATCTGCGGCGTATTATACCCGCCTGTCTTCGGCGCGCCAGTGTTTCGACGCATACGAAACGAGCAATAAGGCACTGATCGGCCACAAATCGAGTTCTGCCGGCTGTCAAACTCCCAGTTTCCGGGCAACTTCGGCAAGACCGGCCCGTTGCGAATATCTATGATATCGCCGCTTCCTTGACGGGTCGTGCCGGGCGAAATAGAATCGGGCGGAGGCCATCAGGGAAACGAGTTGAAAGAGACCGCCAGGAAATCCGACGCGACCGAGAGCATCCGCGGCACGGTCGAACGGATCATCTATACCAACGATGAGAACAACTACACCGTCGCGGTCATCGCCCCCGATGACGCTTCACGGGCGACCGGCGAGGTGACGGTGGTCGGCACGCTCCCCGAGCTCGTCGAGGGGGAGTCGGTCATCTGCGAGGGCCGATGGCAGGACCACAAGAAGTTCGGCCGCCAGTTCGCCGTCGATACGTTCAGCAGCCGAGTGCCCCCCACCCTTGACGGCCTGGAGCGCTACCTGGCGTCGAATCTGATTGACGGGGTGGGCCCGGAATTCGCCCGTCGCATCGTCAAGGCGTTCGGAGAACAGACGCTGGACGTTATCGAGCACGAGCCGAACCGGCTGCTCGAGGTGCCCGGCATCGGGCGCGGCCGGCTCAGGAAGATCACCGTGTCGTGGAGCCGGCACCAGTCCGCCCGCGACGTGCTCATCTTCCTCCAGGGGCTGGGGATCAGCCCCGCCTACAGCTCCCGCATCTATCGGCAGTTCGGAGCGGGCGCAATCGACCTGATCAACCAGAACCCATACCGGCTGGCCGAGGTTCGCGGGATCGGGTTCCGAACCGCCGACAAGGTCGCCGAAAAGATGGGGTTCGACCGCGATTCCATCGAGCGGGCCCGGGCGGGCGTGCTTTACACCCTGGAGGAGCTCGCCGGGGCAGGGCACACCTGTTTCCCCGAAGCCCGGCTGGTTGGCCGTGCGTCGGAACTGCTGGGCGTCGCCCCAGACCGGATCGAACGGGCGATCGCCGAGGAGGAGAATGAAGGCCGAGTCGCCGTCGACCGCGAGCTTCCGGACGATCCGGTCTATCTGAGCGGGCTGCACCGGGCCGAGTTCGTCGTCGCCCAGCTTCTCCGGCATATCGCATCGTCCGAATCGGAACTCGCCGACATCGACGCGGAGACCGCCGTCGCCTGGGCCGAGAAGCGAAATCGCATCGAGCTGGACCCGACGCAGCGGGATGCCGTCAAGGCCGCTCTGAGCCAGAAGGTCACGGTCATCACCGGCGGGCCGGGCGTGGGGAAAACGACGATCATCAACTGCATCATCCCCATCCTCCGGGCCAAAGGGCTGCGGGTGCTGCTCGCCGCCCCCACCGGCCGGGCCGCCCGGCGGCTGGAAGAGACCACCGGCACGAAGGCACAGACCATCCACCGGATGCTGAAGTGGAACCCGCGGTCGGGCGAGTTCCAGATGAACCAGGACGAACCGCTGGAGGCCGACGCGGTAATCATCGACGAGACGTCGATGATCGACATCACCCTGATGCGAGACCTGCTGCTCGCCGTGCCAGGCACCGCCGTGCTCATCCTCGTGGGCGATGTCGATCAGCTCCCGTCCGTCGGCCCGGGCAACGTGCTGCGAGATATCATCCGGGCCGGGGCGTTCCCGGTCAAACGGCTCGAACAGATTTTCCGGCAGGCGAAGCAAAGCCCCATCATCCGAAACGCACACCGCATCAACCGCGGCAAAATGCCGGAATTGAAGAGCACTCCGCGGGCCGACCGCGAGGGCTTCTACTTCATCGAGCGAACCGAGCCGGAGGCCGTGCTCGGCACCGTGCTCGAACTGTGTACCGACCGCATCCCAAACCGGTTCGGGCTCGACCCGGCGGGTGAAATCCAGGTGATGGCCCCGATGTACCGGGGCACAGCGGGAGTCGACAACTTCAACACCGAGCTGCGCCGGGCGCTCAACCCCGAGGCCCATCCGGAGATCAAACGGTTCGGCCGCCAGTACGCTCCCGGCGATAAGGTGATGCAGATTCGCAACGACTACGACAAGGACGTTTTCAACGGCGACATCGGGCGAGTGATCGACGTCAACCGCGTCGAGGAAACCATAACGGTGCGGTTCGAGGAACAGGCGGTGGACTATTCCTTCGACGAGTTGGACAGCTTGCAGACGGCCTACGCGATCTCGGTGCACAAGTCGCAGGGGAGCGAATATCCGGCGGTGGTCATCGCCCTCACCTCGCACCACTACGTCATGCTTCAGCGGAACCTGCTTTATACCGCGGTCACACGGGGCGTCCGCCTGGTGGTCATCGTCGGCGACCGGAAGGCGCTCGGGCGGGCGGTGAGCAACGACCGGATCGGGCGCAGGCACACGACTCTGGCTGAAAGGTTGGCCGACCGGTGACGGAGGTATCCATCGACCTGGGTCCAATCTGGGCCCCAGGAAAGAACGAGCACCTCGGGGCGTTCGCCGCGGCCGGTGCGCACACCGCGAAGCGCATTTCCGCCCCGTTCGCCCGCGATGTGCGGGGCACCAAGGGCTCGCCCGCGTACCGCGCCCACATGTACCACACCAAGGTCCCTCCGGAGGCCATCGCCCCCTACATCGAGCATTACACCGCCCGGGGCGAGACGGTGCTCGACCCGTTCTGCGGCTCCGGCATGACCGGCGTCGCGGCGCTGCGGTTGGGCCGGCGGGCCATCCTGAACGACCTGTCCCCGTTCGCTACCTTTCTCGCCTGCAACCAGACTCTGCCCGTCGATCCCGGTGAACTGCGGAAGGCACTTTCCTCTGTCCTTAAACAACTCCGGCCCATTCTCGAACCGATGTACCGGTCGGTCTGTCCCCGCTGTGACGGGCCGGCGACGGTCAAGTACGCGGTGTGGAGCGACGTGCTCCGGTGCCCGGAATGCGACCACAAATATGTGTTGTGGGACGCCGCGATGCAGGACGACGGCCGGCTGAAGCAGGAGTATCGGTGTCCCGCCTGCCGGGCCGAGCTCCGCAAGAAGCTCAAGGACCGCGTCGGGTCGGAACCGGTGCTCGAACAACTGCTCTGTCGGGGGAGCTGCGGTGCTTCGGAAGCGCCTGCCGGCCCGGTGCCGGACATCGCGGACGACGGGTTCTGGTATCCGACCGATCCGATCCCCGAGGGACTCGACGAACTGAGCCGGGTCCATCGCAGCGGCATCCGGACCGTGGACGGCCTGTTCACCCGCCGCAATCGCGCCGCCCTTGCGGCGCTCTGGGACGCTGCGATGCGGATCGAGCGCCCGGACTTCCGGGCGCGGGCGCTGTTCGCCGTGACCGCGATTATGGTCCGCGCGTCGCGGCTCATCAAGTACCTTCATACCCGGAGGATGGTTCCGGGCCCGATCATCGGCACGATGTATCTGCCCAGTTTGAGCGCCGAGATCAACGTGCTCGAGATGTTCTCTCGCCGGATCAGTGCCCTTTGCCGGGCCGCCGAAGACCTTCGCCCCCACCGCGGCGATAAGGCCGCCGAGGACGTGTGCATCACCACGCAAAGTGCGACCGACCTGTCGGCTATCCCCGACAATTCGGTCGATTATGTGTTCACCGACCCGCCGTTCGGCCACAACATCATGTACTCCGAACTCAACCTGCTCTGGGAGAGCTGGCTCGGCTGGCGGACGGACCCGAGCGATGAGGCGGTGGTGAGCCGCAGCCAGGGGAAGGATGTTCCCGACTACGGCGAGCTGATGGCGGCGGCGTTCGCCGAGGCCCGCCGCGTGCTCCGCCCCGGCCGCTGGATGACGCTCGTGTTCCATAACACCCGGGCCGACGTGTGGGACGTCATCCGCCGGGGCGTCGAGTCTGCCGGGTTCCGGGTCGAGGCGGTTCAGACTCTCGACAAGTCGCACGAGACGTTCAAGCAAGTGCGCTCGGACGGGGCCGTCGGTTACGACGTGGTGGTCAACTGCCGGAAGGCGGCTCCGGTGAATGGGCGACAGATCACCTTCGCCGACCCTGTCCGCATTCTCGAAGGCCTTCTTGACGAGGCGCCGGACCCGCCGTGCAAGGAGCGTACGGCTCGATACCTCCACGCGCGGCTGACGGGTGAGCTGGTGCGGACCGGCCAGCCGGTGTCTCTGGACTACCGCGAGCTGCTCGAACTGCTCGAGGAACACTTTCCCCGCTGCGGCGAATACTGGCTGCGATGCCCTACGAAAAAACAGAAGCCATCCTGATCCGGGCCACCGACTTCAGCGAGACCAGCCGGGTGTTCTCGTTTTTCAGCCGCCGGTTCGGCCGCATGTCCACCCTGGCCAAGGGGGTGAAGCGGAAGTCCAGCCGGATGATCGGCCAGGTGGACCTGTTCTCCTGCGGTGAGATCGTCTTCTCCAGCGGGTGGTACCGCGACCGGATGCATATCCTCGCCGAGGCCTGCGCCTTCGAGACCTTCCCGGCCATCCGCGGTGATCTCGCCCGCTACTACGCCGCCTGTCACGCCGCCGAACTCGCCCGGGCGATGACCGAAGAAGAGGACCCCGACCCCGAGCTGTTCGACGAACTGTTCGGCCTGATGCGCCGGCTGCAGGCCGGGGTCGATCCCCCCGTCACCCTTCTCGCCTTCGAGGCCCGGCTGCTGCTTCTCACCGGCTTTCTGCCCGAGCTCGAATGCTGCGTCGCCTGCAGGGGCGAGTCGGGACGCGGGCCGGCCGCATTCTCGCCGGGGCTGGGCGGGGTGGTGTGCCCGGATTGTTCGTCGGAAGGCGGCGACCTGTTCGAGGGGATACCGACCGGAGCCCTGAGTATCCTGGCCCGGCTGGCGGAAGGGCGGGTGACACGCCTCGACCGGGTCCGCATCGCACCGGCCGTCAAACGACAGGTCCGGCGCTTCCTGGACCGGTACGAATCCTACGTGCTGGGCTATCCGCTCCGAACCGCGAAGCACCTTTGATGCACGGGGAGAAGAATGGCCGGCCGCCGGGCAGGGGCCGGCTCAACTGCCGAGTTCGCCGGCGGCGCAGACGAGCGACATGATCGACTTTCGGATCCCGTCTACCGTGGCCCCCGTGGCGGGCAGTGTGTCGGTGAGCACGAAGAACAGGTCCCCGTTCTCGTCCTCCTCGACGGCCAGCGAGCCGTAGTCGAGGTCCCGGTTGTTCAGCAGGGCCGCCTCGTATGCCCCCCGGTCGGCGGGGCCGCAGTCGATGAGGAACCGATAGATTCGCGATCCCTCGAAGTCCGCCTCGGTGACGAGGATGGTGACCTCGACCTCGCCGTCGGGCACAGCGACCTTGACCTCATATCCGTCCGAGCTTCGCCACCAGGAGCAGTTCATCTCGTCGAGGGCAACCTCGACCACATTTGCCAGGGACCGCCGCGGCTGGGGCCCGGCTCCAAAGAGCGGCCGGAGCGGACGCCGGCCCGTGTGGCGGACACCGTTGACCGGATGTACGGGCTGACCGGGAGCCGGCTGATCGCGATGGACGGTCTGCCTGCCCCCCGCCGTCCGATGCGGCTGAAATGTCGGAGCTGGCTCTTCGCGGCCCGGCGGGGGCGGTGGCTGTGGCGACTCGAACTCGGGCGGGGCCGGCGGTTGGGGCAGGTCTGCAGCGCCGACCGGCTCCCGGGGTTCGGCCGGCCGGTCGCTTCGTTTGTCCAGGATGGCCTCGGCCTGCTCCCGGACGAAATCGTCGTCGTCTTCCACCGCGATCTCTCGGAGCAGTTCGGCAGCCCGTTGGCCTTCGATCCGGCCCAGCGCCCGGACCAGGTGGTCGCGTACCTCCGGGTCGCTGTCTCGCAGCACCCGCTCGAGTTCGTCGAGCATCGATTCGCCGTAGCAGTCGGCGATGACATCGACGATTTCCCATCGTGCGGGCACGGAGAAGTCGTTGAGCATCCTGGCAAGCGGTCCCCGGGCGCTCTCGGCGCCCAGCCGGGCGAGAGCGAACACGGCCCGGCGGCGCAGGGTGGCGTCCTTCTCGATGAGGACTTCCTCGAGCGGCGCGATCGCCTCCGGATCGCCGAAATGGCCCAGCGCCTGGGCGGCGGCGGATTTGACCAGGGGGTCTTTTTTCTCCAGGGCGGCGACCAGGGCATCCAGCGCCGCCTCGTGCTCGGTCGAATCGGGCTTGGGCCGGCAGAACCCCAGGCCCTCCAGCCCGAAACGGGCCAGCTCGGGGTCGTCGGTGCGGGCCAGCCGAATGAGCGTCTGGGTGGTTAGCGTCGAGTTCCGAGCGGCGATTGCCCGGACCGCGGCACTGCGAGTCTCGCGCGATTCTGTGGAATCCTGCACAATGATGACCAGGTCGGAGAGCAGGTCCTCATCCACGCCTTTGGTCTCGGCGAGTGCGATGGTG
>PWKM01000040.1 GCA_003559755.1 Planctomycetota bacterium | reverse complement strand
TCCGAGTGATCGATGTCCCTGCCATGTCGAGGGCATAATGGCATGGCCCCCGGGCGCTGTCAAGCCGGTCGCCTTCCGGCCCCTTCGTCCTCGCACATCGTTCCGGCGCGGCCCTCCGCCGGCCTCGGCGAGGTGGCCACGATATTCCTGCGCGTTTCCGCCTGTCAGGCCCGAATCGCTTGATTGGGTTCAGGGATCGGGATATACTGGTTTTTTGGTGGTTGTTTGCCTGTCGAATTAAAAAGGAGATTTTCTTGCTGGTTATTGGTGAACGCATCAACAGTACCCGTAAAGCGATACGTAAGGCGATCCTCGACCGGGACGCGGACTGCATCCGCAAGGAGGCCCAGCGTCAGGTCGAGGCCGGAGCCGATTACATCGATGCGAACGCGGGCATCGAGCCCGAGCGCGAGCCGGACGACCTGGTCTGGCTGACCGAGACCATCCAGTCGGCGGTCGATTGCCCCGTTTCGCTCGACACTGCCAGCCCCGACGCGATGAAGGCCGCCCTCGGCGTCCACAAGGGCACGCCGATGATCAACTCGATCACCGGCGAGGAAGGCCGTCACGAGGCGGTTCTGCCCCTGGCCGACGAATACGACGCCCGCCTCGTCGCCCTGACCATGGGCCGGGCAGGGATGCCGCGGACCGTCGAGGATCGGATGGAGGCGGCCCGCGAGGTGGCAGACCTCATCTCCGGACAGGGGATCGGGCTGGACCGGGTGTACTTCGACCCCGTCCTCTGCTCGGTGGCCACCGAGAGCGAGGCGGGCCAGATCGCTCTCGAGACGGTCAGCCGGCTGCGGGATGAGTTCCCCGACGCACACATCACCTGCGGCCTCAGCAACATCTCGTTCGGCCTGCCCCAGCGGAACGTGCTCAACCGCAACGCCCTGGCGATGCTGATGGCGGCGGGGCTCGACTCGGCGATCATCGACCCGACCGAGCCGCACATGATGTCCGCCGTGCGGGCGGGCGAGGCCCTGCTCGGGCAAGACGACTTCTGCATGAACTACATTACGGCGGCACGAGGCGGCGAACTGGACTGACAGTAAGGATGGGCGGCTATGCTCTGCGAGAACTGTAACGAGAACCCGGCGACCTTCCACGTCGTCGAGATCACCGACGGCAACAAGCACGAGGTCCATCTGTGTGAGGAGTGCGCCCAGAACAAGAACATCGGGGTCCCCCAGAGTCTCTCCCTGAACGAAATCCTCACCAGCTTGATGGAGGCCCATACCGAAAAGGAAGCGTCCGAGCTGAGCGGGGTGTCCTGCCCGACCTGCGGCATGACCTACGCCGAGTTCAAGCGGAGCGGCCGGCTCGGCTGCCCGCAGGACTACGCCGTGTTCCGAAAGGGCCTGGAGCCGTTCCTCGAACGCATACACGGGGCGACCCAACACCACGGGAAGGTGCCCCGAAGCGCGGGACCCGAGTCCGCACTGACCGCCGAGCTGCTCCGCCTGCGACGCGATCTGGACAGTGCGGTCGACAATGAACAGTACGAGGATGCCGCCCGAATCCGGGACAGGATTCGCGAGATCCGCGAAGGACAATAAGAGCGATGGACCTGAATAAGCTCGCAAGACATGCCGGGGAATGGTTGCGCGGATCGGGCACCGACGCCGATATCGTCGTGGCAAGCCGCATCCGACTGGCCAGGAACGTGAACGACGCACCGTTCGTCTCCCGGTGCACCCCCGACCAGAAGAACGACCTGGCACACACCCTGAGCGACGTCATCATAGACATCGGCATCGGCCAGGACGGCCACTACTTCTCGCTGGAAGACCTGGGCGAGATCGACCGGCTGCTGCTCGTCGAGCGGCACCTGATCAGCCGCGACCACGCCGAGGCCAACGGGGCCCGGGGCGTCGCCTTCGACCAGCACGAGAAGGTCAGCGTGATGGTCAACGAAGAAGACCACCTCCGGCTCCAGGCGTTCAGGTCGGGCTTTCATGTCGAGGAGACCTGGGCGAAGATCGACGAGCTCGACAACCAGGTGGCCGAGCGGGTCGACTACGCATTCTCCCGGGAGCTCGGATTCCTCACCGCTTGCCCCACCAACGTGGGCACGGGGATGCGGGCGAGCGTGATGCTGCACCTGCCCGCACTCGGCCTCACCAAGCAGATCGAGCAGGTGGTACACGCCGTGCAGAAGATGGGCCTCACCGTGCGCGGCCTGTACGGGGAGGGGACCCAGGCGTCCGGCTCGCTGTACCAGGTCTCGAACCAGGTGACCCTGGGCAAATCCGAGGCCGAGATCGTACAGAACCTGGCGAGCACCGTCCCGACCATCGTCTCGATGGAGCGCAACGCACGCCAGGTGCTCATGGAGCACCAGCGAGAGCGGCTCGAAGACAAGGTCTGGCGGTCGTTCGGCGTCCTGCGCTCGGCCCGGGCGATCAGCTCGGAAGAGACGATCGACCACCTCTCCCAGATGCGGCTGGGGGTGAACCTCGGCCTGCTGGAAACGCTGGACATGGGGACCGTAAACCAGTTGTTCATCCTCACCCTGCCGGCCCACCTGCAGAAGATCGAGGGGCGGCGGCTCGAACCGAAACAGCGCGACGTCTTCCGGGCCAGCTTCATCCGCGAGGCACTGGGCGAGTCGTGAACGATATCCCTCGTCGGGGATTATGCCGGGTTGAACCGTAAATTGGTTAGGAATCTGGACGAAAGTACGATAACATAGAAGAAGACGGACACCGCAGAAGAGCCGACAACGAAAGAAGCGACAGCAACAAAAAAACGGAGAGAAACCGATGATCGACCGATTCACCGACCGGGCCAGAAAAGTCATCATGTACGGCAAGCAGGAGGCCCAGCGCCTCGGCCACGACTTCCTGGGCACCGAGCACATCCTGCTCGGGCTGGTCAAGGAGGGGACCGGCGTGGCGGCAAACGTCCTCAAGGCACTGGGCGTCGACCTCAAACGCATCCGGGCCGAAGTCGAGCGGCTGGTCCAGAGCGACCCGTCGCTCAGCCAGAGCGCGAAGCCCTCGGCCGAGGTCCGCTACACCCCGCGGGCCAAGCGGGTGATCGAGCTGGCCCTGGACGAGGCCCGCAGCTTGGGCCAGAGCTACATCGGGACCGAGCACCTGCTGCTCGGCCTGCTGCGAGAGGGGCAGGGCGTCGCCGCACAGGTGCTCCAGAACCTCGGGCTCCGGCTCGAGAGCGTGCGCGAGGAAGTCCATTCGTTCCTGGGGACCGCCGACCTGCTCGCCGGCGAACAGAAGGCCGGCCACAAGCCCGATTCCGACAAGAGAAAGAAGTCCGACACCCCCGCCCTCGACTCCTTCGGCCGCGACCTCACCGAGCTCGCCCGGGAGGGCATGCTCGACCCGGTCATCGGCCGCGAGGGCGAGATCGAGCGGCTCACCCAGGTGCTGGCACGGCGCACGAAGAACAACCCCGTGCTCCTGGGCGAGGCGGGCGTGGGCAAGACGGCCATCGTCGAGGGCTTCGCCCAGGCGGTGGTGGCCGACGAGGTCCCCGAGCTGCTCCGCAAGCAGCGGATCGTGGTGCTCGACCTGGCGATGATGGTCGCCGGGACCAAGTACCGCGGCCAGTTCGAGGAGCGGATCAAGGCGGTGATGAACGAGGTGCGCCGGAGCAAGAACGTGATCCTGTTCATCGACGAGCTCCATACCCTGGTCGGGGCCGGCGGGGCCGAGGGGGCGATCGACGCCTCCAACGTGCTCAAGCCCGCCCTCTCGCGGGGCGAGGTCCAGTGCATCGGGGCCACCACCCTCGACGAGTATCGCAAGCACATCGAGAAGGACGGGGCACTCGAACGGCGGTTCCAGACCATCATGGTCGACCCGCCCAACAAGGAGCAGGCCGTCCAGATTCTGGCCGGGCTCCGCGACCGCTACGAGCAGCACCACTGCGTCCAGATCACCGACGAGGCCATCGACCAGGCGGTCGAACTCTCCTCCCGGTACATCAGCGGGCGGTTCCTGCCCGACAAGGCGATTGACGTGATCGACGAGGCGGGCGCCAAGGTGCGGATGGCGGTGACCACCACCCCGCCCAACCTCAAGGAGCTCGAGCGGGAGATCGAGCGGACCGTCGCCGAGAAAGAGGCCGCGGTCGCCAGCCAGGATTTCGAGCGGGCCGCAGGACTCCGCGACACCGCCGAGAAGCTCAAGCAGAAGAAAGAGGCCGAACTGGCACGCTGGCGCGAACAGCACCAGGAGGAGGAAGGCGTGGTCGACGGCGAAGTCGTCGCCGGCGTGGTCTCGATGATGACCGGTGTGCCGCTCCAGCGGCTCC
>PWKM01000037.1 GCA_003559755.1 Planctomycetota bacterium | reverse complement strand
GGCGTCGTGGACCGGGTGCAGATTCTCGCTGTGTCGTGCCGCCCGGCGGGCCTGCTCGACCACCCGCCGGTCGCTCGGCCGGATGTCCAGCCCGCTCATCAGCAGCTCGGCCCGCTCGACCGTCTCCCGGTCCGACAGGCCCATCGCGTATTCGCAGGCATAGCGGAAGTAGCGGCGGATGACCTCGTCCCGGGCGGCGGAACGGACGACCTCGTCGTCGACGATGGCCGACCCCGCCCGGTTGACCCCCATGTCGGTCGGCGACCGGTAGATCGGCTCCTGCCCGGTGATGGCCTCGATGATCCGGCTGACCAGGGGGAACGCCTCGACATCGCGGTTGTAGCTCACCGCCGTCTTCTCGTAGGCCTCGAGGTGGAACGGGTCGATCAGGTTGGCGTCCCGCAGGTCGGCGGTCGCCGCCTCATAGGCGACGTTCACCGGATGCTTCAGCGGCAGGTTCCAGATGGGGAAGGTCTCGAACTTGGCGAAGCCCGACCGCACACCGCGCCGGTGGTCGTGGTAGAGCTGGCTGAGGCAGGTGGCCAGCTTCCCGCTGCCGGGGCCCGGCCCGGTGACCACCACCAGCGGACGCTCGGTCTCGATGTGCGGGTTCGCCCCGTAGCCCTCGCCGCTCACGATGCGGTCCACGTCGGCCGGATAGCCGCGCGTCGGCGGATGGGTGTACACGGCGACCCCCCGCCGCTCCAGCCGGTTCTTGAACACCACGGCGGCCGGCTGGTCCTCGAAGCGGGTGATGACGACCGCCCGGACCGCGATGTCCCAGCGGCGGAGATCGTCGATCAGCTTCAGGGCGTCGCGGTCATAGGTGATGCCGAAGTCCGCCCGGACCTTCTTCCGCTCGATGTCGCCGGCATAGATGCACAGGATCAGGTCGGCGGTATCGCGGAGCTCCTGCAGGAGCCGGACCTTGACGTTCGGATCGAACCCGGGGAGCACCCGCGCCGCGTGGTAGTCCCAGAGCAGCTTGCCCCCGAATTCGAGGTACAGCTTGTCGCCGAACTGCCTGACTCGCTCGAGGATGGCGGCCCGCTGCTCGCTGAGGTAACGCTCGTTGTCGAAACCGATTCGATCGTTCACGCCTGCGTCCCTGTCGAGAACTCGCCCTGGATTTCGGATAGTATAGCCGAGCACGTGGCGGGCGCAAGGCCGCCGCCCGGCCCTTGTACAACACCAGGGAGAGCCGTACAATCGACATCGGAAATTGCGAATGGGAGGGCCGATGATGATCCGCAGAAATTGGATGCTGCTCTGCCTCGGGGCCGTTCTGGCGGCGGGATGCCGGACCGGGTCGCCGACAGATTTCACGTTCGACCGGCACGGCTGGGGCGGGCCGGACCCACAATACCAATGGGAGCCCGCACGGAGCCAGATCGAGCTGGAATCGGGCACCGTCTTCCACGACGAGTTCCGGTGGCAGAACGGCTCGTTCTCGCTCGAATTCCTCGACAAGCCGGACCAGGTGTGGGGGATCGTGCTGACCGATTTCACGTTCCGGGACGAAAGACGCGCCGCCCTCGAGCGGGAACTGATCGAGTTCGGCTCCGAGGCGGACCTGGGGCACGTGGGACGCGACCCCGGCATCGACAAGGTCTGGCCGCGGTTCTGCGTGGCGAGGATGACGATGAAACGGGGCGGACGGGGCAGATCATACAAGGTCCTCGAATGCTGGTGGCACCAGGAGGTCGTCGACGGACACAGGAACGTTCGGCTCCAGACGACACACGACCTGAGAGTACTCCCCAACGAATGGAACCGGCTCTCGGTGACCGTCCGAGAGGGCCGCCTGACCCTGGCACTCAACGGCCGGCCGGTCGGCGAGCCGGGCGCCGCCCTCATCGAGCCCCGGGCGGACGGCCGGGTCGGGTTCTTCGTCGAACCGGGCACCGGCCCGCTCCTGCTCCGACGCCTGCAGTTCGACCGGGAATAATCGTCGCCGGGGCGGCGGTCATTCGAGCGACTGCACGCTCCGTCGGATGAGGTCGAGGCAGTGCCGGGCGGCCCGGTTCTTGATGAGCCGCCGGTCGCCCCGAAGCAGCAGCTTCCGGTGGGCGGTCCCTTCGGGTGTGGCCACCGCGACGTGGACGGTCCCGACCGGCTTCTCGGGGCTCCCCCCGGTCGGCCCGGCGATGCCCGTCGTGCTCGCCCCGACGTGGGCGCCCGAGCGCTCGCGGACGCCCTCGGCCATCGCGCGGGCCACCTCCTCGCTCACCGCCCCCACCGTCTCGAACAGCCGGGCCGGCACGCCGAGCCGTTCGGTCTTCGACCGGTTGCTGTAGGTGACGGCGCATTCGAGGAAGCGGGCGGAGATGCCCGGCACGTCGGTCAGCCAGTTTGCGACCAGCCCGCCGGTGCACGACTCGGCGAGCGACAGGGTCAGGCCGTGTTCGTCGAGCAGGCGGGCGACGACCCCCTCGAGGGTGTCGTCATCCTCGCCGAAGACCGCGTCGCCGAGCAGGTCGCGCGCGGTCCGCAGGGCGGGCTCGATCTCGGACTCCGCCGTTGCCCGGTCATCGGCCCGGGCGGTGAACTTGACGCTGATCACGCCCTCGTTGGCGAGGAAGGCGACCTTGAGCCGGCCGTCGAAGTCGATCCGGCTCGACAGCGTCCGGGCGGTGAGCGATTCGGACACACCGAAGCACCGCAGGGTGTGCGTCACGCTCACCCGCCCGCCGGGCGGGAGCAGGGGCAGCGCCTGGCGTTCGAACATCTGCCGCATCTCGCCGGGCACGCCGGGCAGGACAAACACGTCCGCCCCGTCGAGGCGGACGCGGAACCCGGCGGCGGTCCCGCTCTCGTTCCGCAGGATGTCGGCCCCCTCGGGGATCATCGCCTGCTTGCGGTTCGACGGCGGCATCGTGCGATCGTGCCTGGCGAAAATCGACTCGATGTGCTCGAGGGCAGGGCGGTTCAGGGCGAGCTCCAGCCCGGCGGCTTCCGCCACCGCCTCCCGGGTCTGGTCGTCGTGGGTCGGGCCGATCCCCCCGGTGACCATCACGATGTCGGCCCGCCCGGCGGCGGCCTGCGCGGCCGAGGCGATCTCGGACCGGACATCCCGGACGGCGACGTGCGACACGACCTCGATGCCGAGTTCGATGAGCCGGCGGGACAGCCACGCCGAGTTCGAATCGACGATGTCGCCGCCGACCACCTCGTCGCCCACCGAGAGGACGCACGCCCGGAGATCAGGGTTCATCGGCAAAGCTCCGTCAATGGGATCGTGGACGCGGCTGATCGTCAGGGTACCCGTTTGCCGGGACCGCCGCAAGTCGGGCTATAACCGCCCGGAGCGGAGGATGCCCCAGGCCAGCCAGACCGACAGTGCGCCGGCCAGGACGTAGCCGAGTATGCCGGGCACGGAAACGCCCCGCACGGGCAGGAAGTGGGTGCGGATCATGAGCGATGAAGCGACGAGCAGGGCGGCCACGTAGATGCTGATGGCCAGCCGGTTGCTCGCCTTCTCGAACTCGAGGAGCGCTTGGGGCAGGCCCTCGTGCCGGTGGCCGATCTGGAGCTGGCCCGACTCGGTCTTGCGGATGATGCGGCGGATGTCGCGGGGGATCGTGCGGACCATCCGCATCAGGCGAAGCACCTCGAGCCCGGCCGACTTGAGGGTCTGTTTCGGCTCGATCTTCTGGAACAGCAGTTCGCGGGCCTTGGGGGCGGCCTCTTCGAGCACGTCGAACGACGGATCGAGCACGCGGGCGACCCCGGAGAGTGTGCCCAGCGACTTGGTGAGCAGGACCAGGTCGCGGGGGAGCGAAAGGTCGTTCTGCCGGGCGGTCTGGGTGATCTCGGCGAACAGCCGCCGGCTGTCCATCCGCCCCAGGGGCATCCCGCTGTACTTGAAATAGAGGTTCGTCAGGTCGGTGCTCAGCCGGCGCGGCTCGAAGTTGGGGCCGGCGGTGCCCAGCTCCGAGGCCGCCTCGGCGAGGAAGTCCATGTCCTCGCTGAGCGTGGCCAGCAGCATGGTGGTGAGCTGGCTTTTCAGGTCCCGGCTCAGGTGTCCGACCATCCCGAAATCGACGAGGCAGATCGTCCCGTCGTCGGCGATGAGCACGTTCCCGCTGTGCGGGTCGGCGTGGAAGACCCCGGTCTGGAAATACTGCGTCATGAACCCGTCGGCGAGGGTCCGGGCGAGCTCGGTCCGGTCGTGTCCGCGCCGGTCCAGCTCGTCCACGTCCGAGATGGGCACCCCGGCCAGGTGCTCGATGGTGAGCACCTTCGACGTGGTCAAGCTCCAGAAGACCCGCGGTGCCCGCATCCCGGGGGT
>PWKM01000257.1 GCA_003559755.1 Planctomycetota bacterium | reverse complement strand
TCGGTATCCCACATCCCGATGGCCCGGTCCGCCGTCCTGACAAAGACCAGCCGCCCGTCCCGGCTGATGCGTGGCCGAAGGATCGCCACGTCGTGCTGCAGCGGCGGGGTGACCGGTTCGCCGGCGGGGAACCGCCACACTCGTATCGTGCCGTCCTCGTGGGCGGTCACCACACGGGAGCCGTCGCCGCAGAGCACCGCCGTCCTGGCCGGCTGTGGGTAGGTCATCGTCGGGCCTGCCGGCGTTCCGCCCGGAACGGTCCAGGCCCGGCCAGAATTGCGTCCGACCGTGAGAACCTGCCGCCCGTCCTCGCTGAATCGGGCATCGAGCACCCGGTCTTCGGGGAAGACCATCGTGTCCAGTGGCGGAACACGTGCGAGCACATTGCGAATGCGGACACGCTGGTTGCGGACCCCGGAATCGTCGGACGGCATCCGTTCGCCGGCCTCCTCGGTGATACGGAGTGCTTCCACGTGCCACAACAGGGCGGCGGCATAGTCCGACTCGTCGTACCGCTGCCAGCCGCGTTCGACATAGTTGCGGACCAGACGCTCGCGGGCTTCCTGTTCCGCCGAGTGGGCCGCCCGACGCTGGACGTCCGCCTCAGCCCGGGCCAGGCGCTCCTGCTCGGCCGCCCGCTCGGCCAGCAGCTTCTCCCGGGCGATCCGCACATAACCGTAAACCGCCATCCCGAGCAGCACGAGAAGCACTGCGGCTCCGATGGCAACCGGGACGCGATGCTTCCTCAGCCGCTTGGCCAGGAAATATGCGGCCGTCGGCTTCCGGGCGGTCAGCGGGTCGCCGTTCAGATAGTTGGACAGGTCGCGGGCGAGGTCGCCGGCCGAGGCGTACCGCTGGTCGGGCTCCCGTGCCAGAGCTTTCAGGAGCACGGCCTCGAGCTCGCGGTCGATGTCGAGCTGCACATCGCGGGGCCGCCGCGGCTCCTCCTCGATGATCCGGCGCATCACGTCGTAGCGGGTGCCCGAGAGGTCGTGCGGCGGCTCGCCGGTGAGCAGCCGAAACAGCACGACGCCCAGGCCATACACGTCGCTGCGGGTGCTCGTCTCGCCCGTCCGGCCGGCCGCCTGCTCCGGCGACATGTAGGCGGGGGTCCCGGCGACGTCGCCTTCGGCCGAGACTTCGGCCGCTCCCTCCTCGAACGCCTTGGCCAGCCCGAAGTCGAGCACGTGCGGCTCGCCGGCTTCAGTGACCAGGATGTTGCTGGGCTTGAGGTCCCGGTGGATGATCCCTCGCTGATGGGCATACTCGACCGCCTGGCATACCGCCCGCATCAGTTCAAGGATTCTTCGTCTTGGCACCCGTTCTCGCTGGACGTAGGTATCGAGCGGGACGCCGTCGATCAGTTCCATCGCGTAGTAATAGTAGCCCCGCCGCAGCCCGCTGTCGTACACCCTGGCGATGTTCGGGTGCTCAAGCCGGGCGGTCAGTTCGACCTCGCGCTCGAACCGGAGCCGGGCCTTCTCCGAGCCGAATGCCGCCAGCCCGAGTATCTTCAGCGCCACCTCGCGGCGGGTGCTGAGCTGCACTGCCCGCCACACCGTCCCCATGCCGCCCGCACCGAGCCGTTCGGTGATTTTGTAGCCCGGGATCTGCGGCAGGTCGTACTCGGCCCGATCCGGGTCCTGCCGGACCGAGTCGGCTCCGCTCACCTCGGGCAGATCGTCGCCAGGCGGGCAATCGAACATGCGGCGAATCCTCACATAAGCGGTCCCATCCCCTCAAATTCAGTCTAGTTGAGACGGGGCGCCCGGTCAAGCTTCAAGAAGAGGCCCGGCCCGCCTGCCCCAGGATCTGAGCTGCAAGCTCGACCGAACACTTGCGTATATAGATGTAGAAAGGCGTTGAAAGCGAAGCCGTACCAGTGCAGGTTCTCAAAAAGGCGGAAACCATGAGAAGGATAGCGATTCTTATTACGATGCTTGCCGTGCTGGCCCTGGCCGGCTGCGCCGTGCCCCGGATGGTGGCGCGGGGCGACGAGAGCTTGCTCGCGGGGCGGCCACAGGCCGCCGTTCGCCACTACGAGGAGGCGGCCAGACGAAGACCTCGGCTCCTGGAGGACCCGGACTTCGTCTCGAAGCTCAATCAGGCCCGGGCGCTCCGGGCCTATGAGGACGGCCGGCGAATGGAGGCGCGGGGCCAATGGGAGACGGCAATGGCCCGATACCGCGAAGCGCTCGAATATGATCCGCTTCTCGATCGGGCGCGCCGGGCGCTCCAGAACGCGCAGATCGAAGCGTCGCAGATGCATCACCGGCAAGCCATCAAGCTGGCCGACATGGGCCGTCTGAACGACGCCGTCCGCCAGTTGGAGCAGGCACAGGAACTCAATCGGGAGAATCGGGACGCCCGGGACGGGCTCGACTCGGTTGAACGGGCGAACCGTGAGGCCCAGACCCGGGCCGATACTCTGCACCACGAAGCGAAGCAGTTGATCGCCGAAGGCCGATGGGATGAGGCCCATTCAACGCTGGAACATGTGATCGGCGAGGAACCCAACCACCTGCCCGCCCGAGTCGACCGGCACAGGGCGAGCCGCACCATCGAGGATGCCCGGGACAAGGCCAGGCGGGCAGAGGAACTGCTCGATGCCAAGAAGCTGGACCAGGCACGAGCCACGATGATTGACGTGCTGAACGTGTGGCCGACGTTCGCCCGCGCCCGGAATATCCTGGAGCGAGCGGAGGCCGGCCTGACCGAGGCCGAACGGCTGTTTGAGCGAGCAGTCGAGCTCGGCGAGCGTGGGCAATGGGACGAGGCCGTCCGGGCCGCCTCGCAATCACTCGACCGGTTCCCCTACCCGGACGAACGCCGCGAGTTCCTCCGCCTGGCCCGTCGGCGGGCGGCCGAAGCACACACTCGTGCCGGCGACCGACTCCTCGCGGAGGGCGCGTTGGAAGAGGCGGAGGCCCGTTATCATCGGGCGCTTGGATTTGTGCCCGCGCACGGCCCGGCAAAGGCCGGCCTGGGCCAGGCCGACTACCTGCGGGGCAAGGGCGCGGAAGAACAGGGGCTCTGGGGCCACGCCCTGCTGTGGTACAGGCGGGCCGTCGGGCACTCATCCCAGGAGCAGTTCGTCGCGGCGCTCCGCGACGCCCGTCGGACCATATTCGAGCGAGTCGCGCTCACCGTCAACGCGTCGGTCAACGACCGGACCGGCGTCGGCTCGCCGTTCGAGAGCTTCCGGGCGGATGTCCTGGCCCGGCTCTCTCGGGCCCGGCCCGACATCGCACACCTCGTCGGCGACGACGACGCGGACTATCGCATCACCATCGCGCTCGACGTGCTCGACGTGCGGACCGAGCTTGTCCGACGCGAGCACCGCGTCCATACCTATACCGAGTATCACCTGGTGCCGAATCCGCGCATACCACTACTGGAGTCCCGGCTTCGCTCGGCACGGAGGGAACTGGTCCGGCTCGAACACGCATACCAGGTCCCATGCCGCCACTGCGGCGGCTCGGGTCGGGTGGTTCAACAGCAGCCCGCAACGCCGACCCGTCCGGACCGGCGAGAGGGTTCGGCCGACCGCCGCGAACAGGAGAAGCCGCAACTACGCAGGGAGGCCGAACGAGATGACCGAACTCACGGCGATCGGAGCCGGGACGGCGACCGCGGACGAACCGACCGATCAGACAGGGACAGACGCCCGGACAGAGACGAAGATCGCGGGCGTCGTCCTCCGTCGTATGTGACCTGCCCCCGGTGCAACGGCACGGGCCGGGCCGGGACGATCACCCGGACCGACATCCGCCGCCAGGCGTTGCGGGTGAATCAGATCGAGCGAACGCTCAGGGCCGAGCCGACGATGGTCCGCCGAGCGTCCATCGCCGAATGGCCGTATATCGTCGAGCATTACCGCAAGACGGGTATCATACAGGTAGCCGTCCGGATCGAAGACGCAGCCGGCCGGACTGTTTCCCGGTCGGTCAGCGATTCGGCGACGTTCAGCGACCAGACAATCGACAATGCAAATGCCGCGGTCGGCCTCGACCCGAACCCGCTGGCACTGCCCGACGCGCAACAGATAATGGCTGAGTTGATCGAGGATGCGGCCCCGAAGGCCGCCGCGGCAGCGATGCAGGCGGTGCTGAGTGACCGGGCGGACCGGCTGGAGCAAGAGGCCCGACGGCTGGAGGCCGCCGGCAAACCCCAACTCGCGCTCGAATATCGAGTCGACCGGGCCCGTGTCATCGAGACCTTCGACCGGGGAGGCGCCGGCCGCCTGCTGGATACGCTTGGGCGCTCGCTGCCGTCTGACCCCGTGCCCGTTCGCCCGGCCCCCGAGCTC
>PWKM01000112.1 GCA_003559755.1 Planctomycetota bacterium | reverse complement strand
GACCGGGCCCGCTCCTTCGCCGTCAATATCGTGCAAACCCTGCACGAAGCGGTCCTCGTCCTCGATGCCGAACTCAACGTGCTGCACGTCAACGCGACGTTCTATCGGATGTTCGGCGGCCGGCCGGAGGACACCGAGGGCCGGCCGATCTACGGGGTAGCGGGACGGCGGCTCGATATCGCCGAGCTGCGCGAACTGCTCGAGACGGTCATCCCCCGCGACGCCGAGATTCGCGACTACGAGCTCGAGCTGCGCCTCGAGGAAATGGGCCGACGCATCCTGCGGGTCAATGCCCGGCGGATCGTGGGCGAGACCGGCGAAGGAGAGCGCATCCTGCTCGCCATCGAGGACGTGACCGAACGGCGCCGCGCCCTCCGCGCGGTCGAACGTTCGCGCCAGCGACTCCGGGCACTCACCGCACGGTCGGTCGAGATGGTCGAGGAGGAGCGGCGGCGGATGGCCCGCGAGGTGCATGACGGGCTGGGGCAGGAGCTGACCGCGCTGAAGACCGGGCTGGGCGTCCTGCGGAGGAAGGTCGCCCAGTCCGACGGGCAGATCGATCCGGAACTGGTGCTCGGCCGAATCGACCAGATGCTCGACGATGCCGACGCCACCGTGGAGACCGTCCGGGATATCTCGCGCCGCCTGCGGCCGGCCACTCTGGATGAACTCGGCCTGGGCCCTGCCATCGAGGAGGAGGCCGAGGCGTTCGAGAACCGCACCGGGATCGCCTGCCGGGTTGACCTGCCCGAGCAGCCCGTCACCCTTGACGGCGAGCGCTCGACGGCGATGTTCCGCATCCTGCGTGAGGCGCTGGCCAACATCGAGCGGCACGCAGGGGCCGAATCGGTGGAGATCACCCTGTCCGTAACGAGCGGAAAGGCGGTGCTCTCGGTGTCCGATGACGGCGTGGGCATCACCGACGAGCAGCAGGAGAGCCCCCAGTCGCTCGGGCTTCTGGGCATGAAGGAGCGTGCGTTCCAACTGGACGGCAACGTGACCATTCTCGGTCAGCCGGGCGATGGGACCACCGTCACCCTGTCGCTGCCGACCGACAAGAAAACAAGGAGGAGACGCGATGATCCGAGTGTTGATCGCCGACGACCATCCGCTGGCTCGACGTGGGCTTAGGGACATCTTCGAGGACGAGGCGGACATCACCATCGGCGCCGAGGCCGAGAACGGCCAGGAAGTGCTGAAAGCCGTCCGGGAGGGGCGGTGGGACGTCCTGGTCCTCGACCTGTCGATGCCCGGGCTCAGCGGGCTGGACCTGCTCAAGCAGCTCAAGAGCGAGAAGCCGGGGCTGCCCGTCCTGGTCGTCACCATGCACCCGGAGAAGCAGTACGCCGTCCGGGCGCTCAGGGCGGGCGCATCGGGCTATCTGACCAAGGGCAGCCCGCCGGAAGAGATCATCGCCGCGGTCCGGAAGCTGGCCGCAGGCGGGAAGTATGCCAGCTCGACTCTGACCGAGACCCTGGTCCGCCGCATCGACGAGCCGGAGGACAAGATGCCCCACGAGACCCTGTCCGACCGCGAGTTCCAGGTCCTGTGCATGGTCGCATCGGGCATGACCGTCTCCGAGATCGCACACAAACTCTCGCTCAGCGTCAATACGATCAGCACCTATCGCAGCCGCATACTGGACAAGATGAGCATGCAGAATAACGCCCAGTTGACCCGCTACGCCGTGGACAACCAACTGGCGGAGTGACAGAACCGACAGGGCCGCGGGACCGGCTGCGGCCTCCGGCGTCAAGCAAACCGGGACAGGAAACATCTGGTAATCCTGACAGAAGACTCGACGGTGCCGGGATTCCCAACCGGGCAGAATCGTGTACACTCTTTACTGAATGCGTTACGGAGCGCCGGCCGGCAAGGCCCCGCACGGCGCCCATAAACGGGAGGAGAACGTTATGCTGAGAAGTATCAAGAAGGTCCTGGGATACCAGGTCAAGGCGGTGGACGCCACGTTCGGGCGGGTGGAAGACGCCTATTTCGACGACTACCTGTGGGCGATCCGCTATTTCGTGGTCGATACGGTCGGCCTGCTCAGCGAGGAGCCGGTCCTCATCTCGCCCCAGTCGGTGGGCGAGCCGAACTGGGAAGACCTCGTGCTCCCGGTCAACCTCACCCGCGAGCAGGTCGAGAACAGCCCGAGCATCGACTCCGACCTGCCCGTCTCGCGTCAGCACGAGGCCGAGCTGGCCAAGCATTACTCCTGGGCGCCGTATTGGGTCCAGCCGGGCGAGGGCGAACCGGAGGTCCCCATCCCGCCGGTCGGGGAGGAAGAGAACGGCCTGAAGGTCACCGGCGACCCGGACCTGCGCAGCTTCTGCGAGGTGGTTGACTACCACGTTCATGCGAGCGACGGCGAAGTCGGCCACGTGCACGACATGATCGCCGACACCCGCAACTGGGTCATCCGATACCTGGTCGTCGATACCCATCGGCTGCTGCCCGGCGGAAAGGTGCTCGTCTCGCCGGGATGGACGCAGCAGATCGATTGGGACCGGTCGGAGGTCGTGGTTGCCGCCACCCGCGAGGACATCAAGAACGCTCCCAAGTTCAGGTCCGACATGCCGATCAACCGCAAGGACGAGGTCCGTCTTTACGATTACTATGGCCGGCCGGGATACTGGCAATAGCCGCCTGTCGCCGAACATCGCGGCTGGAGCTTCTCCCGGGGACAGGAACGCCGGAAAGCGATAGCCGATATGGAATTGAACGGCGCCGAGGAAACCGACAGCGGCCCGCGCATCGAGATCGGCCGGGTGGTCGAGCGGCCGTTCCCGCTGTTTATGGACCGCACCGATGCCGGTCGAACGATGGCGGAGTTCGTCCGCCCTTCCGACGATTCGCAGGCCCTGGTCCTGGCCGTCCCACGCGGCGGGGTGCCCGTTGCCGCACCGATGGCCCGGGCGTTCGGCATCCCGCTCGACGTGATCCCCGTCCGCAAGCTCCCCATCCCCCGGTCGCCCGAGGCGGGCTTCGGAGCGGTGGCCCCGGACGGGAGCACCGTCCTGAACGAGGCGATGGTCGAACAGCTCGGCCTGTCGGCGGAGGAGATCGCACGGGTCAGAGAGGACGTGCTCGACGAGGTGGCCCGCCGGGCCGAGCAGTATCGCGGCGAACGGCGGCCTCCCGACCTCGAGGGCCGGCACGTGTACCTGGTGGACGACGGGCTGGCCACGGGCTATACGATGCTCGCGGCGGTGCGTAGCGTCCGGCAGGCGGGCGGCGGGCCGATCACCCTCTGCGTGCCCGTCTCGCCGATGGACTCGCTCCGACGGCTGGAGCCGCACGTCGATGAGGTCTTCTGCTTTGTGGCACAGCAGAGCCCGCCCTTTGCCGTGGCCTCGTTTTATCGCGAGTTCGGCGACCTGACCGACGACGACGTGAAGCAGCTTCTGGCCGGGGGACCGGCCGGGCCAGGAGTTGATACTGGACCGGTTCCGACTGCTTGAAGTCGGGAAACCGGCGGTTCGGGCGCTAGCTCGTCTTCTCTTTTTGCTCTTGTAGAGGTGTCTTCGGCGGGTCCAGTTCCTTCTCTTTTCGCAGGCGAGTCCATCTCAGGACGATCCGGATGATGGTCACCAGAAACATAAGGAGAAACGCGAAGAAAATAATGCGAGCGACGGCCGGCGAACCGCGAGTATAACTTCCAAATCCGTAGACCCCGGCCAGCGCCGTGAGGACAGCGAAAAACAGGGCAATCAAATACAGCATACGGTATCTCCTGGCAAGCTCGTTTATCCTTGTGCGTAACAGACGAACAGGATGACGGAACGCGGTTACGGCGTCCAGATGGCCGGGCATCATGCTACCCACGCGCCTCTGATTTTTCAGTCAGCGTTGGGCCATCTGTTCCTGTCGGCGGCGCGGTTATCGCGGTCGGCCGGATTAGAGCGATAATCGTGCGGGCGACCCTTTCAGCGTACCGTCTGACCACATTGAGTAACGGTATGGATGATATCAGCGATAGAGGGGGGACGGCAACAGTCGTCGGATCGATTCTATTGTCATCGTTGGCCCTGTTCTGTTATGGTGTTTTTTACGACGGACAGCGCAGTTTATGCGCCACTTTTTTCTTTATAGGGCAGACAGCGACACAGAGAATATTCAAGCGGCCACGCTTAAGTCGGGAGAGGGCGATTGTCGCAGGAAGTAATTGTGGTATCCTTAAAGGGTGGCTTGGCTAACAGACTGAGCAAGGAGGAACGGCATGCCGAGAATTATGGAGACGGAATTTCGGACGCTCGCCGATCACGACGAACCGCACAGCGTATCGATCCTGATGCCGACGCACCGGGCCGGGACCGAGATTCG
>PWKM01000145.1 GCA_003559755.1 Planctomycetota bacterium | reverse complement strand
GGCGACCAGGTCCTGGGGCACGCTGGACGAGCCGTGCATCACCAGCGTGGCGTCGCCCGCCTTGTCGCGGATCTTGGGGATCAGCTCGAGGGCCAGCTTCGGCTCTTCCTTGAATTTGTAGGCCCCGTGCGAGGTGCCGATGGCGATGGCCAGGGCATCGACGCCGGTCTGGGCCACGAATTCCTCGACCTCATCGGGGTCGGTGAGATGGATTGAAGCCGCTTTTGTATCGTCTTCGATCCCGCCGAGTGTGCCCAATTCGCCCTCGACGCTGACGCCGAGCGGGTGGGCGTACTCGACGACCTCGCGGGTGACCCTGATGTTGTCCTCGAACGAGCGGGCCGGATGGGCCCCGTTCGCGTCGGTCTGGCTGTAGTCGATGGACCCGTCGATCATCACCGAGGTGAACCCGAGGGCGATCGCCTCCTTGCAGGTCTCGAGGTCCGGGCCGTGATCGAGGTGGATCGCGATGGGCAGGTCGGGGTTGTCCTCGGCGGCGGCCTGCATCAGGTGCTTCAGGTACACCATATTGCTGTACTGGAGTGCGCCGCGGCTGGCCTGGAGAATGATGGGAGCGTTCAACTCGGAGGCCCCCTGCATCAGCGCCTGGATCTGCTCCATGTTGTTGACGTTATATGCCCCGACGCCGTACCCGGCTTTGCGGGCCTCGTCGAGAATCTGTTTCATCGGAACGAACGGCATGTGGACCCCTTTCTGTTTCTTTCGATTATTGCCGGTTGCACGGACTATTCATACGTGTGATATTCTTCCTGTCCGTGCCACAGGATGGACGGGGCCGGTATCCGCTCGTCGCCCGGCCCGTCGTGCAGGTGGTATGGGGGCGGGACGCGAAGCCCGCGGATGGGTATGAAGCTGAGTACGAAATCGGGAATCTCGCCCCAGTTGATGGTCAGCTCTATCTTCGGCAGGTATGGGAGTTGGGCCTTGGCCGTGCTGCTCAGCCAGGGGCGGTTCCCGTCGTCATACATCTTGAGATCGTCGAGGGTGATTTCGCCGTGGTCCTCACCCAGGTCGCCGAAGAAGATGTTGCGCCGCTCGGCCTCCGCCGTCTGCCAGGTGACCTTTCGCGCCTGGTAGCTGGGGTAGAAGAACGAGATGCCGCCCTCGACCTCGACCTCTTTCATAATCCCGATGTGCCCCCGGTCGATGGCGAGCACGGTGCCCTCGAACATACCGGCACCGATCTGGATCGGGCGAGCCAGCCGGGCCTGGAAGCCGATGGACCGGCCCGTGCCCCAGCCGAGCCGGATCGTGAAGATGTCGGCGAAGTCCCGGACGCGGTTGTAGGTATAGTTGGTGACCGACCGGGTGACCGACCGGATCAGGCCGGGCCGCTCGGGGCGCGGTTCCGGGAACGGGCTCGGAACGGGCAGGGCGCCGGGGCGATCAGGGGATTCCTCGGCGATGACCACGCTGCACCCGAGGACCAGAATGACGACGGCACACAACCGGACAATGGCTCTCATAAAAAACCTCCATCTCCAGTACGCGGCCGGCATCGGCGACAAGGCCCGCGGCCGCTGGACCAGTTTATACCAAGATGACGACAGATTATAAGCTCCCGGCAAAGAGAGTCAAGCACAAATCATCGCCGAACTGCTCGCGGCACGTTCGGGGCCGATCGCCCCGGTCGCGAATTCACCGATGCCGTGCGGCTGTCGGCCGGTCGCCCGGGGCTGACAGCCGCAGCTCGCGGCGGTGTTCAGCGGGCTTGATCGGCCACGGCGTCAATGGCGGCCAGCCCGTCGGCGATCCACCGCTCGACCGTCCCAACCGCCTCGTCCGGTTCGATGAACCCGGTCTCGCCGGTATCTCGCCGCTTCCATTCGATCTGGCCCTGGGCGAGGTTCCGGGGGCTGACGATGAGCCGGTACGGGACCCCGAGCAGGTCGGCGTCTGCGAACTGGACCCCCGGCCGCTCGTCGCGGTCGTCGAACAGGACCTCGATCCCGGCTGCCGACAGGTCGCCGGCCAATTTCTCGGCAGCGGCCCGGACTTCCTCGTCGTCCAGCCCGATGGCGTTGACCTGGACCTGCCACGGGGCGATGCTGATCGGCCAGATCGGCCCGAACTTGTCCCGCTTCACCTCCATCACCGAGCTGAGCAGCCGGCCCACGCCGATGCCGTAGCATCCCATAATGGGGTACGCTTCCTCACCGTTCTCCTCCAGGTAGGTCATCCCCATCGACTCGGTGTACTTCCGGCCGAGCTGGAAGATGTTGCCCACCTCGATGCCCCGCTTCAACTCGAGCGAGCCGTCGCAGTTCGGGCAGCCGTCGCCCTCGCGGACCGTCGCGATGTCCACCGTCTCGGTGCCCGGCAGGTCGCGTTCGATGTTGAAGTTCCGGTAGTGGTAGTCCGGCTCGTTCGCCCCGCAGACCAGGTTGCCGGCCCCGGCGATGGTGTGGTCGACGACGATCCGGCACGTGGTCTGGTCGATCTCCATCGGCGAGGCGAAGCCCGGCTCGGCGCCGACGGTCCGGATCGTTGCGTCGTCCGCCATCTCCGGCATCGCTTGGATGATCTTCGCCAGCTTCGTCTCGTTCATCTCGACATCGCCGCGCACCAGTGCCATCACCGGCCGGCCCTCACTGTCGGAGTTATAGAACACGACCTTCGCCGTCCGCTCCGGCGGGACGCCGAGGAACTCGGCGACCTCGTCGATGGTCCGCTTCCCGGGGGTGTGTACCTTCTCCAGGGGGCTCGGCTCTTCGGGGAGCGGGGCGATCCGCCCCTCGGCGACCTCGAGGTTGGCCAGGTAGCCGCAGCCGTCGCAGGCGACGATGGTATCCTCGCCGGCGGCGCACAGGAGCATAAACTCGTGTGCGACCTTGCCGCCCATCATCCCGGTGTCCGACTGGATTCTGACCGTCTCGGGCATCCCGCAGCGGGCGAAGATGCGGCGGTAGGCCTCGGCGCACTCCTCGTAATAGGCGTCGAGGTCCGCCTGTGTTTGATGGAACGAATAGGCGTCCTTCATCGTGAACTCGCGGACGCGGATCAGCCCGCCTCGCGATCTTGGCTCGTCCCGGAACTTCGTCTGAATCTGATAGACCATCGCCGGGAGCTGCTTGTAGCTGGTGATCTCGTCGCGGCACAGGTGGACGACCGCCTCCTCGTGCGTCATCGCCAGCAGCAGGTCGCGGCCGCCGCGGTCCTTGAACCGGGCCAACTCCGGGCCGACGTCTGCGTAACGGCCGGACTCCTCCCAGAGCTCCCGGGTGAGGACGACCGGCATCAATATCTCCTGCCCGCCGATCCGGTCCATCTCCTCGCGGATGATGCGCTCGATCTTCGCGGCGACCCGGAGGCCCGGCGGCAGCAGCGAGTAAATCCCGTTCGCGACCTGCCGGGCGTAGCCGCCCCGAAGCAGGAACGCGTGACTCTCCAGCGTTGCCTCCGCCGGCCGCTCCTTGTACCGACGACCGACCAGTTGACTCATTCGCATTATCGCAAAGCCCTCTCGTTCGAGTTTGTCCGTTTGGGGCTAGAGGATATCGCCGGACCCGTCGGTCGTCAACCCGCGTGAGGGCGGGCCGACGAGGGCCGGGGGGCGATCAATCCGGCATCGAGCGGGCGACCTCATCGCGCCGGGGGATGGATGTCTGGGCCCCGCGGCGGGTGACGGACAGGGCGGCGGCCGTGCAGGCGAGCCGGGCGGCGTCGGGCAGCGCCATCCCCTCCGAGAGCCCGGCGGCCAGATACCCGCAGAAACAGTCGCCCGCTCCGACGGCGTCGACCGCGTCGACCGCGACGCCGGGGACGCGGGTCGTTGCGTCCGGTGTCACGATCCGAACGCCCTCGGCCCCCATCGTGACCACGAGAGCCGAGATGCCCGCCTCGAACAGGGCGGCCTCGGCCCCTGTGTACGCGCAGGCCAGCCGGGCCAGTTCGCCCTCGTTGGGGACAATGTAGTCGACGCGGGCGAGCAACTCGTCGGGGAGCGGACGGTCGGGCATCGGGGCGGGGTTGAGGACGACGTGGGTGCCGCCCGCGTGGGCGATCCGGGCGGCGTGGACGACGCTCTCGATCGGGACCTCGAACTGGAGCAGGAGCACGTCGGCGGCCCGTATCGCATCGGAGGCGGCCCGAACGTCGGCGGGGCCCAATTCGGCGTTCGCACCGGGGGCGACGGCGATGATGTTCTCCCCGGCCTGCTCGACGAGGATGAGGGCCACGCCGCTGGCCGTGCCCGGTTTGGTGGCGACGTGGTCGGTTCGGATGCCGTCGGCCCGGAGACACTCGACGGCCGCCCGGCCGAAGTCGTCGTCTCCGACGGCCCCGACGAACGTCACGTCGGCCCCCGCCCG
>PWKM01000091.1 GCA_003559755.1 Planctomycetota bacterium | reverse complement strand
TCCTCGGCACCGAGCTCCAGCAGCATCTTGACCACGTGCTTGTTGTCTTCCGACTTCGCAAGCTGAAGAGGGGTGAGCCCGTGGTCGGTCCGGGCGTTGATGTCGGCACCGTGGCGGAGCAGAATCTCGATCACGTCTTCGTTCCGCCAGGACGCCGCGAAGTGCAGCGGGGTGCTCTGCTCGTAGTTCCGGGCGTTGAGGTCCGCGCCGTGTTCGATCAGCAGCTCGGCGATCTTGTCGTACCCGCCGGCCGCCGCGTGGTGGAGCGGGCTGTCCCCGGCCCGGTCCTTGATATTGACATCCGATCCGTCGTCCAGCAACTGCTTGACCTTCTCCAGGTCGTCACGTACCACCGCTTCGATCAACATAGCAACCTCCTCCTCCCAGTAGCGGGCAAACGGGTTTGAACCGGTACAACCGGACTCTCGCGACTCGGCCAGATGAAGGTCAAGGGTGTCGAACCAGAAGAAAACATAGCACTTTGCGGAAGAAAGTCAAGGAATATTTTCGCCGGCGGGCTGTTTCCACGTCCCGCGTCGCTCCCGTCACCCCCGGGCGTCCCCGGTCAGATGCCGGGCGACACGGCCGTGATCTCCCAGGTCCGCCGGCCCTCCTCGCCCTCGACGGTCACCTGGTCGCCCACCTTCCGCCCCATAAACGCACGACCGAATCCGGCCCGATACGAGTAAACATGCCGGGCGTGATCGACATCCCAGGGCCCCAGGAACGTGAACTCACGCTGCTCGCCGCTGTCCGCGTCCCGGACCTCGACTGTGGTGCCGATGGTGACAGCGTCCGACTCGGCCATCTCCCGTGAGATGATCTTCGCCTTGTCGATCTGCGCCTGCAGTCGCTCGATGCGACCGGCCAGCCGGTCGCGGGCCTCGACCGCGGCCGACCACTCCGCGTTCTCGCTCAGGTCGCCCATCTCCGCCGCCTTGCCCACTGCCCGACTGGCCGCGGGGAGCTCCTCGCTGACCAGGCGGGAAAGCGCCTCCCGCTGGCTCCTCAGCCCGGACTCGGTGGTGTACACGGCGTCCTCTTCCCACGGGTCGACGTGATGGACGAACAGCTCCGGATGGGTCTTGAGAAGTGTGCGGTGGATGTGGCTCACCGCGGTATCGCTCAGGCCGGTGTGCCGTTCGATCCGCCTCTTCACCTGCTCCGCACGCCGGTCGTCCAGCTCGGCGAGCACCTCGTCCAGCGGGCCGAACCCCCGGAAACCCGCCGCACGTCGCACCTCGCCCAACAGGCGGCGGCCCCGATCGTCGTCGCCCCGGCCTTGGCGACCCAGGGCCGACGCGGCGGAGAACAGACCGAGGGCGATGGCACCCCGGTCGACCTCGGACACGGGAGCCGGCGGCTCGGTATCGGCCGCCGCCCGCCACAGCCAGGCCAGTGCCGCCGGATAGCGGTCGGGCCGGGCGAGCACCTCGTCAATCGGACCCGCCAGCAGCTCGGGCCGGCCCGCATCGGCCAGGGCCGACGCGATGGCCTCGCAACCGGCGACCGGGGACCCGGGCAACAGTTCCGCCAGCACCTCCGGCCGGGCGTCCCCCAGGGCCGCTCGCAGATACTCGACGATCCGCCGGGCCAGGCCGGCGTGCTCGACCGGCGTCAGCAGGGCCGACCGGTCCTCGACCGCATCGACCACCGCGGCCGGGTCCGTGTCCGGCTCGGGCGCCCCGTCCGGGTGCCGTCGATGGAGTTCGGACAAGACAGCCGCCGCGGCCAGCCCGGCCGTAGGGTCCCGCTCCGACCATTCCGGCTCGGCCCGCTTGATCCGGCTGGCGAAGAACGCGAGCGTGTCGCCGCTCGCATCCACCTGCCCGCCCGTCTCGTCCAGGTAGTCCGCCACCATCGCCAGCTTCTCCAGCGGCGAGGCCGCCGTGTTGAAATGAGCCCTCAGCCGGTCGGCATACGTCAGCGGCCGGCTCCGCAGTTCGAACCGCGGCTGGCTGCCGTCCGCCATTCTGACCCACGCCGCCCGCTCGATGTGCGGCCGCGACGCCGACCACCAGCCGCGCCACTCGCCGGGCGGGACCACGTTCGCCAGCCGCGACTTCATCTGGCGGAACGTGAGCCGGGGGCCGAACGCGCGGAGCACCTCGGTCACCAACTCGCCCGGGTCCTCCTCGGCCAGTTCCGTCAGCGTGTCCGGATCGTAGGTCACCCGCACCCGGAAGTCGTCCGGGGCCAGCGGCTCGAGCTCCAGCGCCGCCTCCGGCGAGACCGTCCGCCCCTCGTCGGCGAACTCCACCTCGAACCCGCCCGCGTCGAGGTCGAACCCGGCGACCCGGCCCGGCTCCTCGCTCCCCGGCTCGACCACGAACGTGCCGGGGCGGAGCGTCAGGAGTTTATCCAACTGCTCGGCCGCTTCCGACAGCAGGAGGTCGGCCCGCCCCACCGTCCGTTCGAGCAGGAGATCAACCTCCGGCCGGTCGCCGTGTGCCGCCCGGTAGAGCGCGGCCAGTTCGTCCCGCAGCAGTTTGTTCTCGGGGAACACATCCGCCGCCCGCCGTGCCAGCGCCGCCGCCTCTCCGGCCCCGCTGTCCTCGGCCCGCTGCGAGAGCAGGAACCAGAGCATCGAATCGACCAGCTCGGGGTCGGCCGTCCCGGCGGCCGATTCGAGCACGAACAGCAGGTCGCCCGGCTCGACCGAGTTGTTCTCGACCGCCTCGGCCCACGCCGACTCCAGCTCGTCGAACCGTTCCCTCTTCGCCAGCTTATGCAGCCGGATCGCTTCCGTCCGGCCGTCCTTCTCGTCCTGACTCATCCCGCTCCTCGAAACTAATCGTAATCCGTGTTGCTCCGCCTGGTCCTCGCTACAGGTTATCCGAAGACGCCGCCTGCGGCAAGCCCCGACGAATCCGTCGAATCGCGCGCTTGCCACGGCCCCGCCTATCTATCATAATGGTGGCACGGTTCACCGGCCAAAAACCAATCGACACAGCATACCGGAGATGCCCGTGCCCGACCTCGCCGCCGCACAAGCAACGGTCGCCGAACTGGTCGAGCGGTTCGAGCTCAACCCGCCGGCCAACGAGGCCGCCGTCCGCATCGAGTTCATCAACCCGTTCTTCGCGGCTCTCGGCTGGGACGTCGCCAACACCGCCGGCTACGCCGAGCAATACAAGGAAGTCGTCCACGAGGATACCGTGCTCGTCGGGACCGCCACCAAGGCCCCCGACTACTCGTTCCGGATCGGCGGCATCCGCAAGTTCTTCGTCGAGGCCAAACGGCCCGCCGCCACGCTCAAGAACGATCCCGACGCCGCCTACCAACTCCGCCGCTACGCCTGGTCCGCCAAGCTGCCCCTGAGCATCCTGACCAGCTTCGGCGAGCTCGCCGTCTATGACTGCACGAAACGCCCCAAGCAGACCGACCGGGCATCCATGGGGCGCATCCTCTACTGCACCGCCGACGAGTACGCCGAGACGCTGCCCGACATCTACGACATCTTCGCCCGCGAGTCCATCCTCCGCGGGTCGTTCGACCGGTACGCCGAGAAGGCACGGGGGACCGCCGAGGTCGATAAGGAGTTCCTCAAGGAGATCGAGGGCTGGCGGACCGTGCTCGCCCGGAACATCGCGCTCCGCAACACCGAGCTCGACATCGACCAGATGAACGAGGCGGTCCAGAAGGTCATCGACCGCGTCATATTCCTCCGGATGGCCGAGGACCGCGGGATCGAGTCGCAGGGCCGGCTGCTCGCCCTGACCAACGGCGATGGCATCTACCCCCGGTTCGGAAAGCTGTGCGAGCAGGCCGACCGGAAATACAACTCCGGGCTGTTCGACTTCCAAGCCGACGACTGGACGCTCAACCTCGACATCGACGACAAGGTGCTCAGGCCCATCATCAAGGGGCTGTACTACCCCGAATCGCCCTACGAGTTCTCCGTCCTGCCCGCCGACATCCTGGGCAACGTGTACGAGCAGTTCCTGGGCAAGGTCATCCGGCTCACCCCCGCCCACCGGGCGAAGGTCGAGGAAAAGCCGGAGGTCAAGAAAGCGGGCGGAGTGTACTACACGCCCAGGTACATCGTGGACTACATCGTCGAGCACACCGTCGGCGAGCTCATCGAGGGCAAGAGCCCGCGCAAGCTCAAGGACTTCCGCGTGCTCGACCCCGCCTGCGGGTCCGGCTCGTTCCTGCTCGGCGCATACCAGCACCTGCTCGACCACTACCTCGACTGGTACACCGCGAACGACCCGGAGAAACACAAAAACAAGGTGTACCGGGTGAGAAAGAGCGGTTCTCGCGATGCCAGCTTCTCTCATGACACAGACCGCCGCGGCGACGCTTCCCGTGGCACGGGCTTCCAGCCCGTGGAACAAGAAGATCAGGGGCAGGAT
>PWKM01000134.1 GCA_003559755.1 Planctomycetota bacterium | reverse complement strand
CTCCTGACCAACCATTCCGATGCCGACAACTGCTACTTTGTATTGCTTTGCCATTCTTGCGTCTGCTCCTTTGGATACGGAAGTAAACAGAAAACAACTGACCCGTTGAATTATAACAGAACCAGCCGCGAGGCCAAGCGAGAATTTGCAAAGTGCCCCACTTTTGGTAGAATCCCGGTATGCCAAACCGCCGGCGAGGACCCGATATGGACGAACCAAGAGAACGAAGACGGAAAGCGATGCTGCTGGGCCTGGGCCTGGATAACGAAGATGGGCACGTTCGCTTCACGAAGGGGGAGAATTTCCGCCTGTTTGGCGGGTCCCAGGAGACCCACGAGGAAATGCAGGATAAAGCGATTCGCTTCAACGAAGAGCTCAAGAAACGGGACAAGCGCCTCGAGGACATCAACCGGGAGGAGCTGGGCGAAATCGCCGATAGTATCGGGCTCCGCAAACCCGACGAAGAATAGCCCGGGATCCGATCTCGGCTGGGCATCCACGGCCCCCGGGACAACGTACAACGGCACAGTCATCCGGCCCGCAATCCGGAGCTCGTCTTGCTTCCGCTCCCGCACCTCGATACACTACCCTCCGTGTTGTAACACGTGCCTGCCGCCACGGCCTCCGGCGTCAGCAGGGACCCGCCATCGGCACCGGGTCGCATCATCTGTTCCGAGAATACGGGAGAACGCAATGATCGTTGATTGTCACACACACGTGGACTGGCAGGGGTATTCGGCCGACGACGCTGTTCGACACATGGATGAACTCGGCGTGGACAAGGCCTGGGTCCAAAGCTGGGAGAGCATGGACGCCGCACTGGGGCCGGGAACATATCGCTATCTTTCGCCGGAAAATTGCATCAAAGCCCATAACGCGCATCCGGACCGGCTCCTCCCCTTCTGCGGGGTGGACCCGCGGCGTGAGAACGCCGAACGGACACTGCGCGAGTACGTGGATCGCGGCTGCCGCGGCTATGGCGAGATCAAGGTCCGAATGATGCTCGACAACTGGGACCTGATACACATGTACGAAGTCTGCGCGGAACTTGGTCTGCCTGTTCTCGTTCACATCGATGTCCCGCTGCCCGGCACACGGATGTGGTATGGGGGCGACATAGACGCCCTCGAACGGGCCGTGGTGCGATGCCCGAAGACCACGTTCATCGGACACGGCCCGGGCTTCTGGCGCGAGATCTCGGGCACTGCGGATCGCAGTAAGAAAATATATCCGGATACCCCGGTCAAACCGGGCGGAAAAATCCGGAAGCTGCTCGCTGAACACAAAAACCTGTACGCCGACCTGTCCGCGAACTCCGGGCTCATCGCGCTGAGGCGTGACCTGGACCACGCCCGGAAGTTCCTTACCGAGTTCGCCGACAAGCTCTTGTATGGCACCGACATCTACTGGAGCGAGCACCTCGATTTCCTCAGAGGCCTCGGCCTCGAAAACGGCGTACTTGACCGAATCCTCGGGGGTAACGCCAACAAGCTCGTCCCGGAAAAGAGGTAGCCATGACAGAAGAGCGGCTCCCGGAAAAGCCGAACGTCGTTTTCATTCTCATCGACGATATGGGGTGGCGGGACCTCTCCTGTTACGGAAGCACGTTCTACGAGACGCCCTGCATCGATCGGCTCGCATCGGAGGGAATGCGGTTCACCGACGCCTATGCCGCCTGCCCCGTCTGTTCGCCCACCCGGGCCAGCATCCTGTCGGGCAAGTATCCCGCCAGTGTCGGCATCACCGATTTCATCGGTGCATATTCGCGCGGCCGGCTCCTCAACGTGCCATACATCGATCACCTGCCTTTTGAGGAGGTCAGTCTCGCGACCACACTCCGGGGTGCCGGCTATCGGACCGGCCACGTCGGAAAGTGGCACCTGGGTGACCCGCCATACTGGCCGGAGAACCACGGCTTCGATGTCAATGTCGGCGGATGCGACTGGGGACATCCTCACAACGGCTACTTCAGCCCGTGGGATATCCCGGGGCTCGAGAACAGCCCCGAGGAGGGGACGTGTCTCACCGACCACCTGACCGATGCCGCCATCCGGTTCGTCCGGGATGCCGACGACCGACCGTTCTTCCTCAACCTCTGCTACTACGCGGTGCACACGCCCATCCAGGCAAAGCCGGAGAAGGTCGACAGATTTCGTGAGAAGGCGGTGGAGATGGGGCTCGACAAGGTCAAGACGTTCGAAGACGGCGGCCCGTTCCCCTGCGAGCATAAGCGGGACCAGCGAATCACGCGGCGGCTCGTCCAGTCCGACCCCGACTACGCCGCTATGATCGAGTGCCTGGACGAGAACATCGGCCGCCTGCTCGCGGCGCTCGACGAAGCGGGTCGGGCCGATGATACGATCGTCATATTCACCTCCGACAACGGCGGGCTTGCGACGTCCGAGGGCTCGCCCACCTGTAACAGTCCATTGTCAGAGGGGAAGGGCTGGATGTACGAGGGCGGGACGCGCGAACCGCTCATCATACGGTGGCCCGGGACCGTCGACCCGGCGAGCAGGTGCGAAACACCGGTCACCAGCCCGGATTTCTATCCAACGATCCTCGAGGCCGCCGGGCTGCCGCTGATGCCGGAGCAGCACACGGACGGTGTCAGCTTCCTCCCGCTGCTCGAGGGGAAACGCCTGGACCGCGGCCCGATATTCTGGCACTATCCGCATTACGGAAACCAGGGCGGCACACCGGCCTCAGCGGTCCGGCTCGACGATTGGAAGCTCATCGAATTCTTCGAGGACGGACGCCTCGAACTGTACAACCTGCGGGACGACATCGGCGAAGAGCGGAATCTTGCGGCGAACGAGCCGGTGCGGGCCTCCCGACTCGACGCTCTGCTGCGTGATTGGCGGGAGCGTGTCGAGGCGAAAATCCCCCGGCCGAATCCGGAATGGTGAAGCCGGTGCGGCGATAAGGGCGCATCGAAACGACTGGTCCCGCTTCGCTCAGGATATCAGGAACAGGAGCGGAGCGGTGGACCATGAGTGGCAGAGCGAGTCCGAGGCGTCGCCGTTGAACGTTTCCCACGCTGCTGTCGAGCCGCCCTTCAGCATCTTACCCCACTCGTCCTTGATCAGGTCGCGGGCCTCTCGCATCATCCCCGCTCTGGCCAGCGCCGGCAGCATATAGAAGTAGAAGTACGGGCTGCATCGGCAGAGGTCGTCGTATTCGTCGAGCATCCGGTTGAGGATGGTTTCCGCCTCCGCCCGGGTGACCACGTCAAAATAGACTGCGAGCGAGTTGGCCTGCCACGAGGTGCTATCGGACCGCTTCGTCCGTCGCTTGGTGTCGTGGAACACGCCCCCGTCGAAGAACTCCTCGCGGATGGCGGCCTTCAGGTGTTCGGCTTCTTTCTTGAGGTCGTCGGCCTCTTTGCGGCCGGCCTCCCCCGCCATCCCCGCCAGCGTTTCGACGAAACCGTAGTAGAAAAGATTGAGCGGGCAGCTCGTTCCGTTGCGGTCGACCTCCGGATGTGGGAACGTGTGCCGCCCCATACCCGGATGATCGATGAAGTTTATCAGGTCCTTTTCCGCCATGGAGTCGAAGCGGAACGATACCAGCCCCTCTTTGTTCGTATGGCTGTTGTACCACGATTTCAGCCGGAGCGCCTTGTCCAAGGTGTCTTCCGGCTTATAGTACTTGCCTTTCTGCTCCTTGTAGAAACGCTGTCCCAGAACGGGCACGAGCGAGAAATCGAGGAAGGTCTGTCCGCCCCCGGGATACACGGCGCCGAGCTGGCCCTCCTCGTTGAACGGAGCGCGCAGGAAGCATTCCAGGTACCATTCGAGGTAAGCGGGCTCGTCGTAACCGATCCACAGCGCCTGGGCGACGAACAGGGCGCCGGCCCAATACTGCGACTGCTCCCGGGTCGGGCAATCGATGAGGTGCTCCTGGGCGGTCACATCGATGGTGTGGCGGCAGATGTTGAAGATTCTCCGCAACCTCCGGTCCTTCGTCCTTGCCTTCCTTCGGACTCGGATCGCGGCCAGCCGCTCGATGCAACCGACGCGATGGATTCGGCATTGGTCTGCATCGCCCCGGATGACCACGTGCAGGTAGCGCAGTCCGGTCCAGGCAAATGTCGTGAAGGTGTGTCGTCCGCCCCGGCTCGCAAATCGTGCGGTGTTGATCGTGTCGGTTCGGGAAATCCAGGGCCGGTCGCCCTGAAGGAGCTCGGCTCCCGACATCTCGATCACCGTGCCCAGTGGCGCGTCGATTTCAATGGTGTAGAACCCGACCCGCTCCCGTCCGAGGTCGAACGTCATTGCGTTCGCCTCGTGGAGCAGGGCGTTGCTGGCGCCCAGATCGAACGAGCTCCACTCGATCACCATCTCGAGGTCCTCGGAGT
>PWKM01000014.1 GCA_003559755.1 Planctomycetota bacterium | reverse complement strand
GAGGAGAACTACGAGTTCGCCCGCAAGCCGGAGATTACCCGTGATGGCGACCGGGTGACCATCGCCTTCGAGACGGCGGGCTGGTGTGACGTAACCATCGCCATCGAGGACGAGCAGGGCGACATCATCCGCCATCTGGCGAGCGGGGTGCTCGGCCCGAACGCCCCGGAGCCGTTCCAGTGGAACACAAAGGTTCAGCGGGTGGTCTGGGACGGCAAGGACGACGCCGGGGTTTATATCGACGACAAGGACGCGGTGACCGTCCGCGTCTCGCTCGGCCTCAAGCCGCGCTTCGAGCGGACCCTGTTCTGGTCGCCGGAGCGACGGGCGGGCAATGTCCAGGCCCTGGCCGCCGGCCCGGACGGAGTGTACGTCCTCGACACCGGGCGCGGCGTCGATCATATCCGGTCGTTTGGCCGTGACGGTCGCTATCAGCGGACGGTGTACCCGTTCCCGGCCGACAAGATCGAGGAGATACCGGACCTGATGTGGCAGACCCTGCCCGACGGGCCGACCATCCCCGTCAAACCCAACACATATCAGACAACTCTGTTGAAGGGCGGCTCGGGTTTTACTTACGACTACTCGCGTGAGGACGGTCATTATCGAGCCACGAGCAACACCCACGACGGCAAGTACGGCTGGTCCGGCCGAACTCTCGCCGTGGCGGGCTCGCATCTGGCGCTGAGCGGGGTGGGGTTCAACCGTCTGGCCGCGGACGGGAGCAGCGGCGGTCTGCCTCTGTACGGCTCGAAAGTGGCCAACCGGCGGGACCGCATATACCAGGTCGGCCGTCAACACGGCGTAACCTTCACCGACACGTTTGTCCCCCAACGTGCCGCATTAAGCCCCGACGCCCGGTGGCTCTATCTCACCCGCCGCGTCGAGGTCATGGTCGGGCACTATCACACCAGCGCCCACTGGGACGGTCACGACGTGCAGCGGGTAAACTTCGCCGACGGCGGTGAACCCGAGACCTTCCTCGGTTCGGAAGAGGCGGGCGACGGGCGGGGGCAGTTCAAAAAACCATCCGACGTCGCCACCGACCCGCAAGGCAGGATTTACGTGGCCGACCACGGCAACCACCGGGTGCAGGTGTTCTCGCCCGACGGCGAGTGGCAGAAGAGCATCGACGTGAAATACCCCGCCCAGGTGTCGGTTCATCAGCGTACCGGCGAAATCTACGTGTTCTGCTGGCCCATGCCCAGGCACGGACGACGGATAAACTATACCACCGGCGGCGGCTGGACCCCGGAGGAACTGCCGCCATACGGAGATGTCCCGGCCACCCGCACACGGCTCCACAAGTTTGCCCCGATCGAGCAGGACGCCAAGCCGCTCAACGCCTGGCCCTTGCCGATGCGGCCGACCAGGGCGCGCCGCGGGTATTCGCGAAATGTCGGCGATATCGATTCGTGGGCCGACCCGACCACGATATGGATTACCCCCGGGCCGTCCTGCGACCCGCAGAATGTCCTCGTGTTGCGCGAAAACGGCGACGAGCTCGAACGAGTGCGTGATTTCCATACCGAGGCCGAACGGACCACCCTGCGCACCCGGCACGCGCCCTGGCAGCGTCAGCGGCTATACCTGAACCCGGCCGACGGGATGCTGTACGTCGGCGAGGGGACCAGCCGCGAGGGCAAGTCCTTTCAGCAGGTCATTCGCATCGATCCTCGCACCGGCCGGCTCCGCAAAATCGATCTCCCGCACAACAGCGAAGACATGGCGTTCGACCGGGACGGGCACGTCTATCTCCGGACACGCGACATGATTACCCGCTATCAGCCGGACACGTGGCGGGAAGTCCCCTTCGACTACGGGGAGCACCGCGAGCGCGAGGGCTACCCGGACGGCGGAGGCGATCGAACAACCGAGGTGGTCAGCGGCGCGACCTTCCCCGGCAACCGGGGCTGGCACCAGGGCGGCATGCACCTGAACGCCCGCGGCGACATCGCCATCGGGGTACTGTACGAGGTCGATCCGCGCTCCCGACTGGAGGATGGCGAAGTCCACCAGGGCGAACGGTTCGAGCCGCGGATGTATCCCGGCCGACGCTACGATCCGGGCGGACGGTTCGGAGGAATGCTGATTCACATCCTCGACCGGCACGGGCAGATGGTCCACGCCGACGCCGTCCCCGGCCTGATCCATGCCCAGCACGGCGTGGCCCTGAGCGCCGACCGGCAGATTTTTCTGCTGGCCCACCGGGCACGGGCCTACGATGGCGAGTCCGGATGGAACCCGCTCTCGGGCACACTCATCCGGTTGACGCCGGGACAGAACCGCTTCCTGTCGGCGTTCGGCGCGCCGGTTCCGATGGACTCTCCGCCGGACCGGCTGCCCGACCTTTTTGCCGGCCGCAACCGGGGCCGGACCTGGGTCGAGGGGGCACACTGGTTCTACGGCGACGCCGGCTGGAGCAGCTACAACTCGTCGGGCACATCGCTCTGTTCCTGCCATAACTCCCGGTTCGCGCTCGACTATTTCGACCGCAGCTTCACCCCCGAGGTCGCCCGCTACAATGTGGGCGTGGTCGACAGCCGGGGCAACCTGATCCTGCGCGTCGGACAGTACGGGAACGCCGATGACGGCCAGCCCCTGGTCAGAGACGGCGGCCCGCCGAACCCGCGGTCCATCGGCGGCGACGAGGTCGCCCTGTTCCATCCCGCCTATCTCGCCACACACAGCGACCGGCGGCTGTTCATCGCCGACGCCGGAAACGCCCGCATCGTCAGCGTCAAACTCAGCTACCACACCGATGAAATAATGAAGCTGAGGGATGTGCCCGAACAGGATAATTGAACGGAATACGAATGAGCAACATTGAGATCGACTGTGCCTTCCCCGGCGGCAACATCATTGTCGAGGACATCCACGGCGATGTGGTGACACTGCGACAGGACCGGCGGGATACGGAGGGGTTCTGGTTCTACTGGTATTTCCGTGCCCGCGGGGCAGCAGGACGGACGCTGGACTTCCGCTTCACGGACGGCAAGACGGTCGGCGTGCGCGGGCCGGCAATCTCGCTCGATGAAGGCGACACCTGGGCCTGGGCCAGCGGGATAACGGACATCGCCAACTCGTTCAAGTATGTGTTTCCGGAGGGGGCCGACGCCGTTCGATTCTCGTTCGGGATGCCCTATACCCAGGCGAATTGGGACAGGTTCATCGCCCGGCTGGGCGACCATCCGGCTCTGAGCCGCGGCGAACTCTGCCGAAGCCGCAAAGCCCGGCAGGTGGAAATGCTCCGGGCCGGGCGACTGGACGGGGACCCGCTGGCCCGCGTCGCGGTTACCTGCCGCCACCACTGCTGCGAGATGATGGCCAGCTACGCGGTGGAAGGCGTGATCGAATCCGTGCTGGCCGATGACGACACCGGCCGCTGGCTACGGGAGAACATCGAGGTGCTGGTGGTGCCGTTCGTCGACAAGGACGGTGTCGAGGATGGCGACCAGGGCAAGAACCGACGACCGCGCGATCACAACCGGGACTACGACGCCGATTCCATTTACCCCGAAACGAAGGCGATTTCCCATTTACTACCCGACTGGGGCGACGGCCGGCTTCGTTTGACCCTGGACCTCCATTGTCCGGGCAAGAGCGGCGATTGGAACGAACACGTGTATCAGGTAGGGCGTGACCAGCCAGAGATGTGGGGCGAGCAACAGCGATTCGGGAGAGTGCTCGAGGCATCGCGGGCCGGCCCCCTCCCCTACTCCGCCGCGAACGACCTCCCGTTCGGCGAGGCGTGGAACGCCGGTCAGAACTACGACTTGGGCTGCAGCTTCTCCCGGTGGGCGTCCGGCCTGCCCGATGTGCAGTTAGCCACGAGCTTCGAAATCCCCTACGCAAACGCCTCCGGGATAGCGGTGAATGCCGCCACGGCGAGGGCGTTCGGGCGGGACCTTGGCCGCGCCTTGTGCCTGTACCTCGAGCAGGACATATGACGGGCCGGCGGAGAACGGAGCACCGCCGCCGAAACAGACCTCTGATACAGAGGCCGAACCCCGCCTGAGCAACTTGTCATTCGGCCGATGAAAGCGGATAATACGGATTCACTTTCATCGCAAAGGAGATCGAAATGTTGAACCTGGCCAAAACGTGTGTGGTGGTAGTGGCACTCTGCCTCTTCGCATCGGGCGCCCGGGCTGATGAGGCAGAGCAGCCGGATGGCCCGAAGACGATCCTCAATACCGGAAGCTACTGGCGCTTCCGCACTGTGCGCGAGACACGGGAGGTCGTGACGCCTGAGGGCGAGATCGTACATGGGCGTGTTCAATCCGATATTACCGGCACGGATGTACACGGCTGGTTCCGTGCGAACCAGCAGCACCCCTCGCTGCCAGCGGAGAGCTGGCGCGT
>PWKM01000161.1 GCA_003559755.1 Planctomycetota bacterium | reverse complement strand
GTCGAGCCGTGTAGATATGCCGCCCACCCCTGTTTGTTGGCGACGCCTAACTTCTGGGGGCTCTCGCTCAGCGGATCGACGGCGAGGCGCAGGTAGCGGCGTCCGATATCCCAACGCGGGTCGGTCAGGTCGGTATAGTGCCACAACACAATCGGGCGCGAGGGCGTGAGCGCGTCATCGTGCGAACGGTACGGCTCCTGTGGGATGATGACGGTCCCGTCTTCGGATGCGTTGAGGATAGTGATCGCCCAGGGCGCCAGTTCAATCGGCCACAGCGAGCGGTTCGTTATCCGATGGGCGATGGTCAGTTCGGACCCGACCTTGTTGAGCGTAATCGTCATCTCTTTCTGGATGCGGGTCGGCTCCTCGACGGCCCCCGTCAGTCGCAGGGTGCGTTCGCCGATGAGTTCGTGTTCTACCGACTGGTCGTCGGTTGCGTAGGTTCGCGGCATCGCTTCCGGCGCGGCCCAGAGCCGGTGGCCGCCCCAGGGCTTCCACTCACCCAGCGGCGTGGTCACGGACTTGTCCGGACACAGGCCGAGTATGTTCTCGCTCCCTGTAAACGCATAGCCGATGATGCGGGGACCGATGTCCGTGGTCACGATGATGTCGATCGTCCCGTTCGAGAGTTTCCGGCAGTTCGGCAGCCCGAGCATTTCCATCGTCTGCATGGTTGTTCCTCCTTGTATCTTGACTATGTGCTCGGTATCTCCAGAATTGGAGCTGTCCTGACCACCGTGGTCAGGAATAGGGCGAATCGGTCAGGTCGATCAGTTCGCCGTCCCTGTCGGCCGACTCGCGTGCCTTGAGTGCGACCTCGGTTGACCGGAACGCTTCGTTCGGCCCGATGATGTGGGGCTCGCCGTGTTCGAGGTGCCTGACGAAGTTGAGGAAGATATTATCGTCGGACTCCTCGAGCGGCAGTTCGACCTGTTTTTCTTCGTCGATCAGCGTGGTTTTTCCGAACATTACCTCGACGATGCCCTGGGTACCGACCACTCGGATGCGGTCATCGCCGTGGCTGTCTGCCCCAGAAGGACGCAGGTAATCGCCGTTCACCGTGGCCGCTCCGCCGTTCTTGAGCGAGAAGAGCATTGCCATCACGTCCTCGCACTCCGGGCGCTGTTTGCACGCCTCGAAGCTGGCATGCCGGGCGCTGACGGACGCGAACGGGTCTTCGAGAAACCAGTTGATCATGTCGATCATGTGGATGGTGACCCAGGGGATGGAGCCGCCGAACTTCGCCCGCTCGCCGTAGTACTCGGGCCGGGATGTGCCGAAGCGATAGGATTTCTGTGCATAGACGAGGACCGGCTCACCGATGGCGCCTTCACATATCGCCTTTTTTGCGGCAGCGAACGGGGGCGAGAGCCGCGTTCCGAGCATCGCCGTCAACCGCACACCGCTCGCATCGACGCTCTCCTTGAGTTCGGAAAGCAGATCAAGGGTGGTCGCGATCGGTTTCTCGACCAGGATATTGGCCCCGTGCCGGGCGGCTTCTCGGGCGGCTTCGCCGTTCTGGTAAAACGCCGCCGAGACCTGTACAAGGTCCGGCTTTTCCTGCTCGAGCATCTCCCGGTAGTCCGAGTATCCCCGGGCGTCGCCCATCTTATCCTTCCATGGATCAAAAATATCCTCCGGCTCCTCGGGGGGCACCGGGGCATATCCAACGAGTTGGGCGTCCTCTGTCTGGGGAAGCGATCTGAGTGCGACGTAAGCATGTCCCGACCGGCCGATAAACGCAACTCGAATCATGGCGGCTCCTCGATCATACGGGCAAGTTAATCTGACATCGACGCCAATTATAGGCCAAAAACGTTCGGCCACAACTGTTGGCTCCAGAAACGCCCCGGGCTTGATGTTGAGCCGCACAGGTGTCGATGCAATCTCCATTCCGTGTTCGGGTTCCAACCGTTTATTGCATTACACCATCTGCTTTCGCGTTGCGCGGTCAGCAGCATTCGTATAAAATACCTTCCATCGCAATATCCTTATATACCTGAGCCCCTTTTACTACCTGATATGGTGGAACACTTTGTCACGTATTGAGCGATTGAGCAACCGAGTTCGGGAATACGCGAGTCAACCCAAGCGTCAGGGCACCCTTCTGGGCGGCATTCTTCGTCCGTTGTCCTACGGCATCACCAGTTGGTGGGCTGTCCTGCTGATGGTGGCCGGTGCGATGGTTTACGGGGTGGCCCATATGGGCAAGATGATGGCGATCCGGCCGGGCGTCGACCGGGTCCTGCCCAACATCACCGCCGAGGGCATGGATTTTTGGGGGCCTTTGTGGTTGACACTGGGAATCCTGGTCGTTGGGACAGTCCTCGAGGCGATCGGCAAGTCGGCCAAGCGGTTCTTCTCGCAGTATATCTCCTACCGCACGGCGATCGGCATCTGGTGCGAGCTGTTCAGAAAGACGCTGCATCAGGAGATGGGCTTCTTCGGGCGATGGAAGGTGGGCGACCTCATCCACCGGATGAACGACGACGTCAATCGCACGCTGGAAATCTTGAAACTTGTGCTGGACGACCTGGTGATGGCCCCGTTCCTGCTTATCTCTGGGACGATCATCGTCTTTTATGCCAGTTGGCAACTCGCCCTCTTTTCCATCGTGGTGGTGACCTTTTTCGGCTATCCGCTGTATCGGATCGGCAAGATCATCCGCAAGCAGGCAAAGAAGCGCCAGGATTTTCACGCCGGCCTCACCCAGGATCGGGTGCAGATGTTGAGCGGATTCAAGACCATCAAAATGTTCGGGCGGGAAGCGCAGGAGTCGGACCGATTTGACCGGCGGAGCGAAACGTTTTTCCGCAAGGCGATGCGGGTCTTCCGCAGCAAGTGTATCGTATCAGGAGGCACCCCCCTGATTACCGGCCTGGTCGCTGCTGCCGGTGCCATCGGCGGGCTGATGCTCATCCGATACGATATCTGGGGCCTTACTGAGGGCCGGCTGATCCTGTTCGTCGCCGTCACAAACCAGCTTTTCAAGCCGATCCAGGATGTGAGCAAGGCGTACAGCAAAATGAACGACTCGCTGGCAAGCTGCGACCGCGTCTTCGATTACCTCGACGCGATGGATATCCCCCAGGACCGCGGCGGACGCTCGTTGGATGGCGTCGAGCCGTCGGTGGCGTTCGAGGACGTGACCTTCAGCTACGGCGACGGGGCGGTTCTTGACGGCGTGTCGTTCGAGGCGAAGGCGGGCGAGGTCGTCGCAATCGTCGGGACGTCCGGCGGCGGGAAGACCACTCTGCTCGACCTGGCCGCACGACTCTATCGCCCCCAGACCGGGCGAGTTACGGTCGGCGGGATCGACGTTCAGGAGTTCGCTCTTGACGACTATCTGGCGAATCTGGGCATCGTACCGCAGGAGCCGTTCCTGTTTGCCAACACGGTCCGCGAGAATATTGCCTTCGGCAAGCCGGACGCGACCGACGAGGAGATCATCGAGGCGGCAACTATCGCCAACATCCACGACTTCATCACCACCCTGCCCGACGGATACGATACGGTGCTCGGCGAGCGCGGCCAGACGGTCTCCGGCGGCCAGCGGCAACGAATTGCCACTGCGCGAGCGGTCATCAAGGACGCCAGAATATTGCTGCTGGACGAGGCGACATCGGCCCTCGATGCCGAGTCCGAAAAGGCGTTCTATACCGCCCTCGAACGGCTTATCGCGCAGGGCGACAAGACCGTCCTCATCGTCGCCCATCGCCTGTCCACAGTGACCAACGCCGACCGCATCCTCGTGCTGGAAAACGGGCGAATCGTCGAACAGGGCACACACGAAGAACTGATCAAATCGGGCCGGATATACCGACGTCTCTTCGAGACGCAATTCAATCAGCCGAAGGACTCGTAACGCCCGCAGGTTCAGCCACGCCCCTGTTGCGGAAGGATACGCGGGAAGAACGGCAGCGAATCAGGTCTTGAATATCCCACGTTCATTGACAGAATCGCCCGGAACAGGCACCTGCATTCAGCCGGTCCCGGCGTTCCGGTCGTCGGCCAGGAGCGATGCCCCCCCCGGTTGGTTTACGGCGTATCTTCCGAGTCTCCCGACTTCCGCTCCATTTTCATCATCATGTCGACCTGCATGATCCCGGCGAACCCCATTGCAATCGTCATCTCGGCGGAAGCAAAGGTCCTGCTCTCGATACTGAACAGGACCACCGACTTCCCGTCGAAGCCGAGTTGTATGCCGGGCAAGACGCCTTCCGGCAGGTCGGCATCCTCCGGAGTCAGCGCCACCTCAAGCTTCGCACATCGCTCGCCGTTGCGCATCTCGTAACCGAGCAGGGTGATTTCACGCCTCAGAGAGAGCTCGAATCCCGGCAATTCCTGGGGAATAGGCAACTCGAGGGT
>PWKM01000336.1 GCA_003559755.1 Planctomycetota bacterium | reverse complement strand
GGCCAACAGAGAACTGGAGGCGGAGGTCGCCGAGCGGGAACAGGCCCAGGCCGCGCTGCGGAAGGCCCATATCGAGCTCGAACACCGGGTCGTCGAGCGGACCGACGCCCTGTCGAAGGCCAACGCCTCATTGATCCGCGAGGCATATCGGCGCCGCCGGGCGGACGGAGACCTGCGAGCGGCCAAGGAGGCCGCCGAGCGGGCCAATCGGGCGAAGAGCGAGTTCCTTGCCGCGATGAGCCACGAGCTGCGCACCCCGCTCAGCGCCATCATCGGCTTCTCACAGATCCTGCAGGAGCAGCATTTCGGCGAACTCAACGAGCAGCAGGCCGAATATGTCACCGATATCGTCGAAAGCGGTCAGCATCTGCTCGCCCTCATCAACGACATCCTCGACCTGTCGAAAATCGAGGCGGGGAAGATGACCCTCAACCTGACGCGGGTGACCTTGTTCGAACTGCTCGAACAGAGCTTGACGATGATCCGCGAGAAATGTCACCAGCACGGGGTCGAGCTCCGCCTCGACGTGCCCGAGGAGCTTACCGACCTGGAAATTGTCGCCGACGAGCGGAAGCTGAAGCAGCTCGTGTTCAACCTGCTCTCGAACGCCGCCAAATATACCCCCGAGGGCGGCAGTATTACGGTGGGCATGCGTGTGGCCGGCGGAGAGGTGGAGGCGTTCGTCGCCGACACGGGAATCGGCATCTCGAAGGATAATCAGGAACACCTGTTCGAGGAGTTCTATCAGATTCCGGGCAGTTCGAAAGCGGATACCCCCGGGACCGGGCTGGGCCTGCCTCTGGTCCGGCGCATCGCCCTGCTGCATGGAGGACGGGTAACGGTCGAGAGCGAAGAACAGGACCGGGGCAGTTGCTTCAGCTTCTTCCTGCCGATCACCACGGAGACGACCGAAGAGGACCAGACCGACCGAATGCCGGCGGTCGAACTGGTCGGCTCGCGGGACGAGTTGGCCCGGCGACTCGACGCAATGATCGCCGACCTGGAGCCAGAGGTACACGGTCTGACGGTTTGCGCGTTGCGAACTCAGCCCGAGCTGACCCGGGCACAGGCGGCGCGGCTGGCCGCTATATTCAAGCGGGAGAAACGGCCCGGCGATTATGTCGGCCTCGACTGGGAAGGCAGGGTCTATGTCATCCTTGGCGGACTTGACGCGGAAGGGGCCAGAATCCCGTGCGGCCGAATGACACGCAGTGCTGCAGCCGTTCTCGACCAGATGGACGTCACCTGGGTGATGGCCACCTTCCCGGAGGATGGGATCACCGGCGACACCCTGCTGGTCGATTTGGGCGTGGTGCCGGACGTGCAGGAGGGGGGCAGGACCGGGGCGGAGGACAACCATGCCGTTGTCGGAGAGGAGGCCCACAGTGTGCGAGGATGACAGGAGGCCGCATCGGGGCGTCAACGTGCTGGTGGCAGAGGACACCCCGCTCGGCCGGAAGCTGATGCAGGCGCGGCTGCTGGTGCTCGGCTGCACGGCCGAGTTCGTCGAGAATGGCCAACAGGCGGTTGAGAAGGCGCTCGAAGGCAAGTACGACGTGGTGTTCATGGACCTGATGATGCCGGTGATGGACGGGCTCGAGGCGACCGCGGCCATACGGGAGGCCGGCAAGCAGGACCTGCCGATCATCGCCCTGACGGCGGCCGTCCGCAATGAAGACCGAGAAAAATGCGAACGGGCCGGGTTCGACGACTTCCTCGGCAAGCCGATCGACCCCGAACAGCTTGAGGAGAAGCTGGCGAAGTGGGCGGGAACGACGGCCCCCTCGGCCGGGGAAGAAGTCCCCGGGGAACCCGACGGTCCCATGCCGCTGGACAAGGCCCGGACAGCCGCCGAGCTCGATATACCGCCGGAGCTGTACGACGAACTGCTGCACAATTTTCACGATGACGCCCGAGACGGGCTTGAGCAGCTCGACGCGGCGGCCGGCTCCCGCGACTCCGGCCGGATCGCACAGGTCACCCACCGGCTCAAGGGCTCCGCCGCCATGCTGCGCCTGGACCGGGTCCGGGAGATCACATCGGACCTGGAGTCCGCAGGCGGCACAGACCGGGACTGGGAGGTCGTCCACCACCGGATCGGCGACCTGAAAGATGCCGTGGGCCAACTCCGTTCACTACTCGCATAAAAGGAGAAAGCGATGCAGACGATCCTCATCGTGGACGACGATCCGGTCGTCCTGAAAATGCTGAACGAGCACCTGACCACCGCCGGATACCGGGTCATCCAGGCCGAAAACGGCCGGACGGCAGTCCGGCTGGCCCGGAGCAGGCGGCCGGACCTCATCATCCTCGACATCATGATGCCGGAGATGGACGGGGGCGACGTCAGCCAGACGCTCCGCGACGAGCCCGCCACCGCCGACATCCCGGTCGTCTACCTCAGCTCGCTGGTCACCGCCAGCGTGGACAGGCAGCCCAGCCAGGTGCTCGTCGGCAAGCCGTACAACCGGGCCGAGCTGCTGAGCGTGGTGCGGGAAGAACTGATCTGACCGAAGAATGGATAACGGCGACCGGCCGTCGCTCCCGGGCCGTCCGTCTGGGGTGGATGAAGGGATTCGAACCCTCGGCCTCCAGAACCACAATCTGGCGCTCTAACCGACTGAGCTACATCCACCATACGACGCGAACGGCCCGGCCTGCCGTGCCGGGCCGAAACTGGTCGGGGCGAGCGGATTTGAACCGCTGACCTTCTGCTCCCAAAGCAGACGCGCTGCCAAACTGCGCTACGCCCCGGCGGGGCTCCGCCCGACACTCTCGGGGCTTCCGTCACCGCCGCGGCGAAGAGTACGGCGGCGACCACACACCCTGAGGCATATGCCCCTTGAGGCGCCGCGTTTGATCTGTCAAACCTCGCAAATCGTGACGCTCACCCAACGCCGGAATTATATTGCGCGCCCGGCGGCATGTCAAGCCGGGAGCGGCGAATCTCGTGCCAAATCGGCGGCGCCCACGCTCCACTGATCCCGCGACCGGGCGAGCTCCGGGTTGACTCTGCCCCGACCGGCCGATATCCTGTCAGACAAGCCGACCTCTCATCCACGAGGAGGACCGATGATTCAGGCCGACTCCACGTTCCTGGTTACCGGCGTCACCGGCATGGTCGCCAAACGGCTCGTCCGGGAGCTTCTGAAACGCGGGCACACCGTACACGGCGTTGCCCGGTACTCGAGCCCCGGCAGCCGGGAGGAACTCGACGAGATGGGGGTGACCACCTGGAAGCGCGACCTGTCGACCGACCCCGTCGACGACATGCCCGACTATGATTACGTCCTGCACCAGGCGGTGTATTGGGACAAGTCGAAGTCCGGCGTCGAGGCCAGGCGGGCGGTGATGGACATCAACGCGGCGCTGGCCGAACGAGTGATGCAGCGATGGCAGAACGCGCGGGCGATCCTCCTGGCGTCGACCGGCGGTGTGTGCCGCGAGTCGGACGAACTGGTCGATGAAGACACGCCCGTTCAGCCCAACCCGGACCGGCAGAACTATCATCTGGCCAAGTTCGCCGGCGAGCAGATCGCGGTCGCCAACTCGATGTTGCACGGGACCCCGGCCGTCATTCTTCGTTACTACTGGCCGGTCGATTTCGACGAGATCGCCGACCGGTGCGTGAACGCGGTGGCGGCGGGCAAGCCGATGCCCGGGGCCGACCCCGAGGAGCCGTTCCGATGGACGCCCATCGACCTCGTCGACGCGGTCGATTACACCATCCGAAGCGTCGAGGTCGCCGACAGCCCGCCGGCCATCCTGTGCTGCGGCGGGCCGGAGCTGGTCACGCGCAAAAAATTGACCCGGACCGCGGCCGACGTCCTCGGAGTCGAGCCGGTGTTCGAGAACCCCGACGACTATCACTGGGAGAGCTTCCTGGCGGACAGCTCGCGGCTGTACAGCCGGCTGGGCGAACCGAAACGGTGCCTGACCGAGGTGGTGCGAGAGACGGCCCGGCAGGCCCGAGACCGATAGCCGGGCCCGACGCTCCGGCCGGGCTCTCCGTATCACATCGACCGGAGCACCGCTCCAAGAGACCGCTATGGCCGGAGAAGAGCACTTGCCCCGCGACGTTCGGCCGTTCGGCTTCCTCAACGTCATCAAGCCGCTGGAATGGACCAGCCACCGGGCGGTGGGGGCCGTCCGCCGCCGCGTCCCGCCGGGCACGAAAGTCGGGCACGCCGGTACACTCGATCCGCTGGCGACCGGGGTGCTGGTGATCTGCGTCGGCCCGGCCACCCGGCTCGCCGAGTACGTCCAACGCCGGCCCAAACAATATCGCGCCGTGATCGCCCTGGGCGCGACCAGTACGACCGACGACCGGGAGGGAACGGTCGAGCCGGTCCCCGAAGCGCGCCCCGTCCCGGCCGACCGGGTCGCGGCGGTCCTCAACCGATTTGTCGGGCGGATCGACCAGACGCCGCCCTCGCACTCGGCGGTCCACGTCGGGGGGCACCGTGCGTACAAGCTGGCCCGGCGGGGCGAGTGCCCGGAGCTCGCCGCCCGCCCGGTCACCATCCATCGCATCGGGCTGCTGCGGTACGAGTGGCCGGCGCTCGAGATCGAGGTGTGCTGCGGGGCGGGGACGTATATCCGGTCGCTCGCCCGCGACGTCGGGGCCGAGCTGGGCGTCGGCGGATACTGCGCCGAGCTGGAGCGGACCGCGGTCGGCCCGTTCACCCTCGACGATGCGGTCGAACTGACCGAGGCCGATCCGGCACGCCACCTGATGTCGCCGCTGGCGGCGCTGGGCGACGTGGGGCAAATCGAGCTGGACGACGCCCGGATCGAGAAGGTGGCGATGGGCCAGGCGGTGAGCATCGGGGCCGGCCTGCCCCAGCCCGGCGAGCCGGTCGCCATCCTGGGCCGGGCGGGCCGGCTGGCCGCCATCGGGCACGTCCGGACAGACGGGCAGTCGGTCCGGCCCGACAAGGTGTTCGTGAGGCCGGGCGGCCACGTCCACTGAGCGCTCCCCGTTCACGCCTCGAGAATCGCATAGATTCCGACGAGGAACATCTCGACCGATATGGCGGCCAGGATGAGCCCCATCAGCCGCTCGACCGCGCAGAGCACCCGTTTCCCCAGCAGCGGGGCTAGCCGCGTCGCCGACAGCAGGATCACCGTACCCGCCAGCCAGGCGAGGCACAGTGCGAGCAGCCATTCCGGCCAGCGGGCCGGCTCCTGGCCGACCAGGACGAGCACCATCGCGGTCGTGGACGGCCCGGCGATGTAGGGGACGGCGAACGGGACGATGAGCGGCTCGCCGCGCGGGCTGCCCTTGAACAGCTCGTCCGTCTCGCCGAACACCATCCGGATCGCGATGAGCAGCAGGATCAGCCCGCCCGCCAGGCGCAGCGAGATCGGAGATATCTGCATCACGGACATAAAGGGCGGCCCGATGAACAGGAACAATACAAGGATGCCCAGGGCGATGATCGATTCCCGGGCGACGATCCTCCGGTGCCGGTCCGTCGGGACCGTGTTGAGCACGCTCGCAAACAGGGGGGTGTTGCCGAAGGGGTCCATCACCATAAACAGCAGAATGGCAGCGGAGAAAACAGACATGGGCCGGCTCGCCTCCTTCCCTCGAGTTCGGCGGGCGCGGGATCAGTTCCCGGCATATCGGTCCAGGATGCCGCCCACGTCCACCAGGTATAGCTGTCGTCCCTGCTCCCGGGCGGAGTCCACCACAACCCGCCGCCCGTCCCGGCTCACCCGGGGGTGCAGGTCGACCCGCTGGGGGCCGGCATACCGCTCGGGCAGATGGAACGAGGCGACCGGTTCGACCTGCCCGGTGGGCAGGTGGTAGAGCACCAGGTCGCACATCCGTTCTTCGCCCCGCGGCCCGCCGTCGGTCACGATCCACTCCAGGTTCTGGCCGGGCAGATACGAGAAATGCCCGTCCGGGCTGGGCAGGGCCGCCGAGTCGATCATCTCCGTCTCGCGCGAGCGGACGTCGATCAGGCACATCCCCGGCTCGCCGCCGTCGCTGCAATAGACCAGGACGTGGTCGGGGTCGCGCCAGATGAAGTGCGAGGCGTCCCCGCTGTCCGACACCACCCGCAGGCCGCTGCCGTCCGGCCGGCAGACGAACATTCGGGTCAGCCGCTCCGAGGTGCCCGGCTCGTACCACCGATGCAGAAACACGAACCGGGAGCCGTCGGGGCTGACCAGCAGGTGATTGACATAGTGTTTGACCTCCGGGAGGTCCCCGTGCGGCCAGGGGATGCGGGCGACCTCGGCGATGCTCACGATCAGGTCCGACTCGCCGGTGTCCAGCCGAACCCGCCGGATGCCCGACTCCGCCGGAGCCGGCGAGTCGGCCCGGGGGTCGGGGATACCCGCGTATCCGTAGCCCGGTCGCATATCGTTGATCCGGCTGAAATCGGGGGCGACCGCCCAGACCCCGTCGGGGCTGACCGCATAGACCGGCTGGCCGATCGTCCGCCGCCGCCCGGTGTCCACGTCGAGCAGTCGGCACACGAACCGGTCCGCCTCGCGGTCGTTCCACAGCACGGTCGAGTCGGACCCCGGCAGCCATTGGAGCATGCAGCCCTGCTGCCAGCACCAGGCCCGGCTCTCCCCGAGCTCGGCCCACCGGTCGCCGGGCTCGATGTCGATCATCCCGACCGTGACGACATCGTCCGGCCCGGGGGCGCGGCCCTCGAACTCGGCCCGCATCCCCAGGACGCGGCGGTCGGTCGCGTCGAACTCCAGCTTGTCGTAGTAGCCGAACCAGTGGAAGCCGGGGCCATTGGTGATGCGTCTCGCCGCGTTCGCCATACGGTTCTCCCTGCGGGAAGCTGCGAAGCAACTGCAGACCACAGTGTACCGTGCGCATCCGTCACGGGCAAGGACCGCAACCGCTCCCGGAGACGCGCAGGAATTCCGTGCGAAGGCCCGCCAAGAAATTCGAACACCGGAAGCGGAAAAGATCGAGGCCGTTCGGCTCTTCCAGAGGTGGCCCACCGCCTTTAAACCGTGTGGTAAGATCGGAACGTCAGCCCGGCCACCTGTTCAGTTAGATTCTCTTGGGCAATGTGAGCTTGCGCTCCCGCTTCACAGCCATTTTCGTTTCTTAAAGAAGATAAGCATGCCAACAGCCACGATCAACATAACCGCCAAGGTGGCGAAATATCCCCAAGTGTATTTGAGTTCGGGCATATGCTCGAAGTTCATTCCGTAAACCCCGGCGATGAAAGTAAGCGGGATAAAAATAGTGGCGATGATGGTGAGCACTTTCATCACTTCGTTCATCCGATTCGAGATGACGGTCAGATAGATGTCACGCAAGCCGCCTATCAGGTCGCGGTACGTCTCGACGGTGTCGGCGACCTGGATGGTATGATCGTAAAGATCACGCAGGTAAGGCAGGGAGCCGGGCCTGACGAGAGCAGAGTCTTGCCGGGCGAGTGAGCTGACGACTTCGCGCAGCGGCCAGACGGAGCGGCGGAGGAGCAGGGCATCGCCCTTGAGCTGGCGAATGGCCCGGAGGACGTTTAACTCGGGCTCGGCAACGACGCGGTCTTCCATCTCCTCGACCCGATCGCCCACACTCTCGAGGATGAGGAAATAGTTGTCGACTACGGCATCGATGAGGGCGTAAGCGAGGTAATCGGGCCCGGCCTCGCGTATCCGGCCCTTGGCACCCCGGATGCGGCTGCGGATGGGGTCGAAGACATCACCCGGCTGTTCCTGGAAGGAAATGACGAAGTTTCTGCCGACGACGAGCGAGACCTGCTCGCCACCGAGTGAGCCGTCTTCCTCCTGCATATAGAGCATTTTGAGAACCACGAACAGGTAGTCCGCATATTCGTCTACTTTGGGCCGCTGGCGGGTATTCACGATGTCCTCGAGCAGGAGCGGATGGAGGTTGAACCGTTCGCCGAGCGTCCGGATGAGATCGAGGTCATGTACGCCGTCGACGTTGATCCATGTGACGGTGTCGGAGCCGAGGAGCCCGTCGCATTCCTCCACAGAAATGCGGCGCTCGACGACGTCGGACGGCGAATAGTTGATGACGCTGAGCCCGACATCGTCCGTGCGGGGTTTGCCAACGTGGATGAGTGTGCCGGGCGGCAGGCCAACAGCACGTTTATATCCGCCCCCCGAATTCGCATCAACGGCCATGACTATGCCCTCCAGAATGGACGAGTTTGGTTAAGCCACAATACCTAAATAACATGAAAGCAACTGCCTTGAAAGTCAACCTTTTTTTGCTCCGCGTATCGCCAGGGTTGGTCGTCCCTGAGGAGGACATTCAGGATGACGCCCCCGCTTCCTCATGCAGGCGGGGGCATCGGGCCGCTCTGCCCGAGCCGGCAGCCGCGCCGACCGGGCCTTGCGGGGGGGCGAATGTCAGCGGTTTACCGACAGCAAAAACCGGCTGAAATCGACGCGAGGATAGGGTAAAATGTGATGGCCGCACCCGGTTTTCGTTCGTTAGAATCATCTGTTTCTGTCAATGCCGGATGGCCGGCCGGCCGAGATGAGGAGGTCCTATGGAGATCACACGACGCGAAGCGCTCAAGCACGCCGGCCTGGCCGCGGGTGCCTTTTCGCTGTTCGGCTGCAGCACCGTCCAACAGGCCATGGCCGCCCCGGCGGTCGCGGTGGGCAACGCGAAGGGGTACGAGCTCCCGCCGCTGCCCTATGACTACGACGCGCTGGAGCCGCACCTCGACGAGCGGACGATGAACCTGCATCATCGGAGACACCACGCGGCATATGTCCGCGGCCTGAACGGTTCGCTGGAGAAATTGGACGCGGCGGCCCGGTCGGGCGACATGTCGCACGTCTCCGCCCTGACAAAGGCCCTGGCGTTCCACGGCTCGGGCCACCTCTATCACGTGCTGTTCTGGCAGAGCATGAGCCCGGACGGCGGCGGCGAGCCGGGCGGGGCGCTGGCCGAGATGATCGAGCGCGACTTCGGCTCGTTCCAGGGGCTGAAGACGCTGTTCGCCACCGTGACCAAGCAGGTCCAGGCCAGCGGCTGGGGCGTCCTGGCATACGAACCGATGGGCGACCGGCTCGTCGTGCTGGGCCCGGAGAAGCACGAGAACGTCTTCTTCGCCGGGGCCGTCCCCCTGCTCGTCTGCGACGTGTGGGAACACGCCTACTACCTGTCGTATCAGAACGACCGCGGGGCGTTCGTCGATACGTTCATGGACGAGCTGGCCAACTGGCCGACGGCCGAGGCCCGGCTGGAGCAGGCCCTCGGCGGTTGAGCGGGCGTTGCGGGATGTCGGCGAGCCGGGCTGACCGCTCCGGTGCTCAGCCCGGCGGCTGGGGGATGCGGAACGAGAACTCGGCCCACTTGCCCGGCTCCGAGTCGGCGGTGATCGTCCCGCCGTGGGCGCGGATCAGCCGCCAGCAGGTGTAAAGCCCGACGCCCGTCCCGTCCTTCTTCTTGAGCTCCGGCTCGTTCAGCCGCGAGAACTTGCGGAACAGCTTGGCCCGGCTCTCCGGCGAGAATCCGGGACCCTCGTTGAACACGCCGACCTCGAGCACGTCCGGGCCGGAGTTCGCCTGCACCCGGATGCGGCCCCCGCCCCGGCCGTACTTCGCCGCGTTGGTGAGCAGGTTGGTCATCACGATGCGGAGCAGGTCGGGGTCGCACTCCACGGCGAGCGGCGATTCGAGCACGTCGCGCTCGACCCGCATCTCGTTCTCCTCGATGACGCTGCCGGCCGTCTCCAGCGCCGGGCCGATGACCGCGCCCTCGAAATCCTCGACCAGGCGGAACTCCGGCTCGAGGTCGCGCCCCTCGACCCGGGCGAGGTCGAGGTACTCGCCGACCATCCGCAGCAGGTGCCGTCCCCGGGCCATCATCCGTTCCAGCCGCTCCCGCTGCCGGTCGTTCAACTCGCCCAGATACCCCCCGGCGACCAGCTCGGCGTTGCTGACCAGCGATGCGATCGGGGCCTTCAGCTCGTGGCTCACGAACCCCAGCATCTCGGTGTAGGCGGTGTTGGCCGCCTCGAGCTGCTCGATCCGATACGCTTTCTCGACCGCCTGGGCCAGCCGTTCGGCCACCGCCAGGTGGAGCCGGACCTCGCGGTCGCCGTAGCTGTTCGGGCGGCGCGAACTGCGGAACAGCAGGCCGACCTTGCGGCCGTCCACGGTCAGCGGGCAGGTGAGGTTCGACCGGACCCCCTCGCTCAGGATCAACCGGGTCGACTTGCTGTCGGGGTGTTCCCGTGCGTACGCCTCGAGGTCGCCGATGATCCGCGGCGTCCCCCGCTCGATCACCCGCTCGAGCGAACTGTCGGCCAGGTCCTCGGCATAGCCGTTTTTCAGGTGGATGGGGGCGTAGTCGGCGACGGTGTAGTAGGAGCGGACCCGGTGGCCCTCTTCCTCGATGAACGCGACCGAAATCCGGTCGCAGGGGAAGATATCGCGGGTGGTCTCGAACAGGAAATCGACGATCCGTTCCAGCGACTCGGCGCCCGCCACCATGCGGTTGATCGCATCGAGGGCCGCTCGCTCGGCCGGGGCCCACTCGTCGGGGGATATATCAGGCGAACGGATGGCGGGATACCGCAGGCCGGCGTCACCCGCATCGGCCATGCGGCGGCCTAACTGGCCCGTTTCCGCCGCGAACGGTTGCGGTGGGCACCCGCCCTGCGCCACGACAGGGCACGGGCACGGACCCGAGAGCCGGGCCCCGTGCGAGTACTGGCGTTCGATCGCTCACTGGTAAAACGTGCGGTGGAAAGGTAAGTCGGACGCTGGGACTGCCAGCGAATTGGTACAGACCTGTCGGCGCGTCGTCTCATGGCCGGCCCCTTGCTTGCCATCCGTTACATGCACCCAAAAACATCGTCAATCTCCAAGATATCATGACCGCTACCGTTGTCAAGCGGCGGACGGCGGAATTGTCGAAACAGCGCGATCCGGACCTGCTGCAAAAAGCCGCCTGCACAGCAAGGCCAACCCCCCGGGCACGCAGGAAGCAAACCCAAGCGACCGTTTCGGCCCGCGACCGGATGTGGCACCGGGCGGGACGCGCCCGGCCGTTGCCGGGAAGATTCCGGCCTGCTAGAATGCCCGACGACGCCCGGAAAGACCGGCAATATGGGAGGCGAGTATGTTCGGACCTGACGGCAAGAGAACCCTCCGCCACGAGCCGGTCGCCGCCCGGCTGCTGTTCGGCGGCGACCTGTGCCCGATCAACCGGGCGGGGCAGATGCTGGAACGGGGCGACCTGGACGCCGCGTTCGGCGATTGCAGGCCGCTGTTCGAACGGGCCGACCTCGCCGTGGTGAACCTGGAGGCGCCGCTCTGCCGCCGGGAATCCCCCATCGACAAGCTGGGGCCGAACTTCCGAGCCGCGCCCGACGTCGCATCATCGCTCGCCCGGCTCCCCGTGCACGTCGCCTGCCTGGCCAACAACCACACGATGGACCAGGGGGCCGACGGCCTGCTCGAGACGCTCGACGCGCTCGACTCCGCCGGCATCCGGACCGTGGGGGCCGCCCGGAACCGGCCCGATGCCCGCGCCCCGCTCGTCCTGGACGCGGGCGGGCTCCGCATCGCCCTGGTGAACACGGCGACCATCGAGGGCGCCATCCCGCCCGACGGGCCGGGCCCGGCCCGGATCGACCACCTCGCCGACCGGCGGGCGGTGGCGGAAGCGGCCGAGACCAGCGACGTGGTCATCCCCGTCATCCACACCGGCAAGGAGCAGGTGCTGTTCCCATCGCCGATGCTGCGCCGGTTCTTCCGCGAGCTGCTCGACGCCGGCGCCGCGGCGGTGGTCGGCCACCACCCGCACGTGCCCCAGGGAGTCGAACTCGACGGCGGCCGGCCCATCGCCTACAGCTTGGGCAACCTCCTGTTCGACTGGCACGAACCGGAACCGGAGACGACCAGCTCGTTCCTGCTGGAGATGGGCGTGGGGGCGTCGGGCGTCGTCGAGGTCGCCCTCCATCCGTTCACACAGACGCCGGACGGCGGGATCACGCTCCTCCGGGGCCGGCGGCGGACGGAATACCTCGAGCTGCTCGACGCACTGGCCGAGCCGCTGGCCGACGAAGCCGCCCTGACGCCGCTCTGGACCGAGCAGTGCCTGGCCCTGTTCGAGTCGTGGTACCGGCCGCGACTGCGCCGGGGGGCGATGATCGACTCGGACGATCCGGCCGAGCGCCGGCGTGCTCAGCTCACCTTCCTCAACCTGCTCGACCACAACGAACACGGCTGGCCCCTGCGGGAGGGGCTGCTCCGGCTGGCGACCGACACCGCGGCCCCCGATCCCGCCGTCCGCGAACAGCTCGACCGGCTGATGGCCCGGCTCACGAGCTTCGGCCGGGGCTGACCGGCCCGGCCGGCCGCTCATCGAGGTCGAGCACCGCCCCCTCCACCGCCGGGTACCGCTCGTCGATCTCGGTCGATGCCCGGTCGCGCCGAAGTCTGTAGAAGTCGGCGTGGTAGATGCGGGCCATGGCAGCCCGCGGGATCAGTTCTTATAGGCGATGACTTCGACCTGGCTCTGTTCGCGGCGTGCCCGATCGACCATCGTTTCGAGCCGGTCGGCGGTCTCGTCGTCGAGCCACGATTCTCCGCAGTCGCGGCACGTGGTGGCGGGCACGTGGCGCACGACGACGACGCCGAACCCGAGCTCGGCGGTGAACACGGTCTCACCCTGTTCGATGTGCCCGCCGCACAGGGGGCAGCGGTGGGCCGTCGCTTCGTTCTTCATCATCATCTCCTCGTCCGGAAATCGGGGCCGAAGCGGTCCGCCCGGGGTTCGTAGGCGGTGATAATGTAAGCATACTCCGCCCCGGGGTCGAGCGCAACCACGACGTGCAGCGGTCCGCCCTCGACAAATGCCAACAGCAGGACGGAAGGGAACGGACGATCAGCCGAATAGTCTTCTATGATCTCGCCGTTCAGTATTGCAGCACACACCCGGTCGCGGGAAATGTCCCGCTCGATCATGCGCTGCAGGGCATGTTGGCGCCACTGGATACGTCCCTCCCGGACCGCGCGCTGAAGCATCGACAGATTCATGCATCTACTCCTCAGTAACGCTCATCTCGCCGGTTGCGGTTGTCCCGTGCGGCCCGTCGCGAGCGGTAGAGCCGCTCGGTGAACCCGCCCTCGTCGAGGAACTGCTCCTCCAGCCGCCGCATCTGCCGGTCGAGCAGGTAGTTCGTCTGGTGGACCAGGCACAGGAGGGCGTTGGCCGCGACCTCGGGCGGCCCCTCCTCGATATAGGCCTTATACGTCTTATAGGACTTCTCTTCCTTGTAGGCCAGCTTGCGCACGGCCTTCGCCCGGGGGTGGTCCTTGACCCAGAGCGGGAGGTCGCGCTGGCGGAGGAAGTCCTCGCAGTCGAGCAGCAGTTCCTCCAAGCTGGCCCGTGCGACGCCGACCAGCTTGAGCTCGCCCTTGCTCGACGTGCCGGAGCCCATGCTCCCTCGGCGATGTTCTGCTTGCCGCTCCGGGCGGCCTGGACCATCTGGTCGTGCGTGCGCGAGCGGCGGGGGATGAACCGGTCGCAGAACGCCGCGGTCGCATCATAGACGATCTCGGCCATCTGGTACGACCGGAGGCGGCGGTACCCGCCGTGCGGACGGACCGGTTTTTCCGGCCGGTCAGCGGTCATTGGCGGGTTCCTCTCCATGACAAGTTGAACAACGTGTGCGGTCTCATCAGAGTGCATCCCTCTCGAGGTGCCCGGTGCCCGTTCCGGCCCTATTCTGATGGGCGGGCGGGCCGTTGTCAACGGCGGGCGGGCGGTATTGCAATTCCATCGCAATATCGTAAACTGGCGTTCGAGGCACGGGCCGCGGAGCCATGTGGCGGCACGCGGGCCATGAAAACCGGCATCATTGGAGAAAGGAGGCCGCTATGGTCACCGCATTTGTGCTGATTCAGGCGCGACGGAACGAGATCGACAGGACGGCGGAGACGCTGGCCGACATGGACGGTATCGCCGAGGTGTACTCGGTCGCCGGCGGCTGGGACCTGGTGGCGGTCATCCGCTCGAACAGCAACGACCAGCTCGCCGAAATCGTGACCAACAAGATGCTCAAGCTGGAAGGCATCAGCAACACCACGACCCTGATCGCCTTCCGGACCTACAGCAAGCACGACCTGGAGCGGATGTTCGCCATCGGGCTCGAATAGCTCGAACCGACGACACCGGTCGGGCCGGTCGGGCCTTGTTCAACTAATCCTTGCCGGAGTACGTTGTGGAACGGGACGAGATTTTCGGCCGCATTCGCAGCTTCGACCACCAGGGGTTGACCGACGCCGAGTTCGAGCGGAAGACGCTCGAGCTGCTCGCCTGCGAGTTCGAGGACGGACGGGCCGTTCACCGGCATTTCCTCGACCGCGACCCGCCGCCCCCGCAGCTCTTGACGATAAGCACGGCGGACGAGCCGGTCAGCGACGCCGAGATGGCCGAGGCCGACGCCGCGCTCGGCAACACCTTCGAGTTCTACGCCGAACGCCACTTCGTCGGGGACGACATCGACTGGAACCACAACCCGGGCAACGATCACTGGGTACACGATCTCAACCGGTTCAAATATCTCGACGTGCTCGACCGGGCGGCGAGATCGACCGGCGACGACCGGTACGACCGCAAGGGAGCCGAGCTCGTCCTCGACTGGGTGAGCAAGTGCTGCGTGACCGACTCGTGGTTCTGGCGGCGGCCCGAGCAGACCGAGTGGGACATGCCGAACGGCGTGTGGCTCTCCTACCTCAACATCGCGATCCATTGCCAGAAATGGGCGGTCTATCTCGACCGGTACGTCCCGTTCTGGACGCCCCCCGAATTGCTCCGAGTCCTCAAGTCGATCCACGACCAGCTCGGCTACCTCGAACAGATCATCCCCACGATGGGCAACAACTGGATCGTGATCGGATCGGACGGGATGCTGGGCACGGCCGCGCGACTGCCCGAACTGCGGGACCGCGACCGGTTCATCGAGTACGCCTGGGACAAGATGGAGAAAGAGGCCCGGCGGCAGGTCCTGCCCGACGGGGTCCAGTTCGAGCTGACGCAGGGCTATCACATGTGCGTGCTCCGGCTCCTGCTCAACAGCAGGTTGGTGAGCCGGGCCGCAGGCATCGCGGTGCCCGACATCATCGACGAGGTGACCGCCCGGATGCTCGACTACACGATGCAGGTCTGCACGCCGGACGGCCGGGCGGTCGCGTTCAACGATTCCGACGCGGCCGCCGGACAGGGGTATCGGCGAGTGCTCCGGCGGATGGGCCGGGAGCGCGGCCGCGATGACTGGCTGTACGTCGGGACCGACGGCCGCGAGGGCGCGCCCCCGGAAGTCCTGTCGCAGGCGTTCGAGCACGGCGGGGTGTACGTGATGCGGACCGGGTGGGACCGGGACGCCACGTTCCTCGCGTTCGACGGCGGGCCGTGGGGCCGGTCACACCAGCACGACGACCGGCTCAGCTTCCAGTTGTCGGCTCTCGGCCGACCGTTCCTCATCGACCCCGGCCGCTACCTCTACGACTCGAACAACCCCTACTCGCGGCAGAATTATCTGAACACGACCCGGGCCCACAGCACCATCAGCGTGGACGGAGAGAACCAGGCCGACCGGTGGTTCCCCGACACCCACTGCCCCGGCCCGAAACTGACGGGCAACACCTGGCTGGCGGCCGACGAGTTCCAGCGAGTCGCCGGCTCGCACACCCTGGGCTACGGCGAGAACGGCCGAATCGGCGTCGAGCACAGGCGGAGCATCACGTTCTGGCCGGACGACCACGAGGCCGGCATCTTCCTCGTCCTCGACCGGCTGACCGGCAAGGGCGAGCACGGCGTCCACTCGCGGCTCCAGTTCTTCCCCGGCGACCTCGACGAGACCGACGGCGTGTGGCACACCACCTATGACGACGCCAACCTGGCCGTCCGACCGCTGATGGAAGGCGAGTTCGACGTGGTCGTCGAGAAGGGGCTGTACGACCCGACACGGGGCTGGTATTCCGAGCGGGTCAACCACATCGAGCCGTCGCCCACGCTGGTGGCGGGTGCCCGGGCCGGCCTGCCCCTGCGCGGGGCCTTCCTGCTGGTGCCCTATCGGGGCGACCGGCCGCCGGAGCTCGAGCTCGCGTTCGACGGGAGCACGGTCCGGCTCGATGTCGCCGGTCGGCCGCGCTCGGTCGAGTTTGACGAGACGTTGCGATAAGGAGGAGCGATGCTGGAGCGAGACGATGCCGTGCTCGTGGTGATCGATGTCCAGGACAAGCTGACCCGGGCGATGGTTGAGAGGGAGGCACTGCTCGACAACGTCGGGAAGCTGGTCCGCGGGGCCGACGTGCTCGGGCTGCCGGTAATCCTGACCGAGCAGTATCCCGAGGGGCTGGGGCCGACGCTGCCCGAGGTGGCCGAACTGATCGACGCCCGGCCCATCCCGAAGCGGGCGTTCAGTTGCAGCGGCGAGCCGGCGTT
>PWKM01000085.1 GCA_003559755.1 Planctomycetota bacterium | reverse complement strand
GTCCCCTGGTGATAGAGCGGGGGCGAGGTGAAGCTGCGGATGCGGTTGCGGACGCGCTGGGCGAACCCGGCGGCGAAATGGCCGGGGGCGAGCCGGGCGAGCGGGACCCGCCACAACTGCCGCCCGGTGGTGCTGTCGAACGCCATCATCCCGTACTCGGTGTCGGTGTGCGTGTCGCCCTCGATGTTGTCCAGCACATACCCGATATAGACCGTCCGGGGTCCGACCGCGGGCGCCGCCTCGAACCGCATCCGGGCCTCTTCCGCCGTGGCGGCCACCATCGGGCCGTACGCCCAGCGAAGCTCGCCGGTGATCTCGTCCAGGGCGACCAGCGACGGGCCGCCGCTCGACACCACGGTGAACACCATCCCGTCCGAGACGACCACCCGCTCGAGCGGGTACTGGCGGGCGTCCCAGTTCTGCCAGAACGACTGCCCGCCCAGATCGGTCACCCACCGGTACTCGCCGTTGAGGATCGAGCGGGCGTACACGATGTTCCGGTTCCGGTAGATCACGCTCTCCTCGGTGACCACCGGATGGGAGTACACAGAGAAATCGGCCGGCCCGCGCGGGGCGGAACCGGCGCCCGGCACCGGCGTCCTCCACTCCGGCTCCGCCAGCGCCATCGGGTCGTCGCTGGGCGGGAACAGCGTGTAGTCCTCCCCCGAGACGTTCGGTGCGCTCGCCTGCTGGGAGTGGAACGGCTCTTCTTTGGGGTCGGCGGTCCGGACCATCTCCTCGAGCGCCGTGTTGATCCGCGACTCCGGGTTGCCCTCGCCCTTTGCGATCTCGTCCAGGTCCACCTCCTCGCCGAGCAGCCGGCGGGACAGGGCGATCTTGAGCCCGAGCTCGCGCGACCGGCTGATCGGGTCGGGGAAGAAGTCGCGCACCGTGGTGTAGTACTCCAGCGCCGCCAGGTTGTGTCCGCTGTCCAGGGCGGCGTTGCCCAGGGTGTGCATCGCCTTGCTCCCGTAGGACGTGGCGAGCATCTGGTCGACCACCCGGGAGAGGTCGATCAGCGAGTGCTGCCGCCGGGCCGACTCGTACACCTCGCGGGCACGGGCGTCGTGAACCGTCCGGTAATAGTCCAGCGCCGTGGGCGGGAGGTTGAGCAGCCGGCGCTGGGCGTACTGCGAGACGGGGACGAACACGCCGTAGGGCGACACCCGGTACAGGTCGTGCGGATAGTTGTCGATGACCATCTGGTAGATCTGGACCGCCTCGCGATAAAGTTCCTGCGCTTCCCTGTTGCGTGCCGCCTCGACCAGGGCGTTCGCCCGGTCGTCGGCGTGAATCTGGTTCAGGGTGAAGAAGGTGGCCTCGGTGGAGAGCTTCATCCGCTCGTCCGAGGGCCGGCTCACGTATTCGAGGAACGGCGGCCGGTAGCCCTCGTACAGGTCCTTGAACGGATCGGGGGGGGAGGGCTGGTCGGCGGGGTCGGCCCAGGCGGCCGTCCCGATCACGCTCAGGGCAAACATCGCGAATAAGATGCGGCACCATTGTCGGGGGCTCATATTATCCGTACCTTTTCTGTCTGCGGAAACAGCCGTCGGGCTGGTGCCCGCGGGCTATGCCCATTGAGACAAGCACATCGTCGTCCGTCGGCCGGGAGGGATGCTCGCCAATCACAGGCAATCACAATATCGTGTGCCCTATTATAAGGGGAATACGGGGTGGATGTCCAATGCCAAAAACAAATGGCGGAACGTTTGGTCCATGAAACCTCGGTACGCGGTCGGGCGTGAGGGCTCCGCAGGCCCGGCGGCGACCGGCCGTCACCGCCCCAGTTCGGTCCGGATTTTGTCCAGGATGCCGTTGACGAACGCGCCCGAGTCGGCGGTGCTGTACCGTTTGGCGAGTTCGATCGCCTCGTTGATCGACACCTTCGGCGGGATGTCGGGCAGGGTGGTCAGTTCGAAGGTCCCGATCCGCAGGATATTCCTGTCTACCACGGCCATCCGGTGGATCTGCCAGTTCTGTGCGATGGCGGCGATCCGTTCGTCGATCTGTTCTCGCTGCCGCGATACCCCTTCGACGAGGGCCGTGGCGAACTCGAGCACATCCGGGCTATCGGTCTGGGCCTCGATGTATTGGGCGACCTCGTCGCGGGCGTCCGGCCCCCGCATGTCGGCCAGGTAGAGGGCCTGCAGGGCGAGTTCCCGGGCCCTGGACCGTCGGCGCAGGGCCTTCTGCTCGGGCAGGAGTTCGGCGGGGTTCGGGTTGTCAATCATCGTGCGGGGTCACAGCTTTTCCAGGAGATCGGCGAGTTCTATCGCGGCGAGGGCGGCGTCCGCCCCCTTGTTCCCCGCCTTCGTACCCGCTCGCTCTATCGCCTGTTCGATGGTGTCGGTGGTGAGCACGCCGAAGGTCACCGGGCAGTCTGCTTCGAGGCCGACCTGGGCCACGCCTTTAGACACCTCGGCCGCCACGTAGTCGAAATGGGGGGTCTGCCCCCGGATCACCGCCCCCAGGCAGAGCACCGCCTGGTACTTGCCGCTGGCCGCCGCCCGACGGGCGACCATCGGGACCTCGAAGGAGCCGGGCACCCAGCACACGTCGATGTCGGCGTCCGACGCACCGTGCCGGGTGAGGCAGTCCAGCGCCCCGTCGAGCAGCTTGCCCGTGATGAACTCGTTGAACCGGCTGACGACGATGGCGAAGGTCATCCCCGCCGCGTTCAGATCGCCCTGTTTTACGTTCGGCATAGCCGCCTCCTCTGGTTTCTCGCTACAGCGTGATAGTAGCCGCCCCGCCCGGAATTGTCAAGCCGCCCGCAAGTCGGAATGGTGCCCGGCGCGGACCGGCGGATTGTCATCCCGAACGACTCGCTATATACTGTCCGCGTGATGCTGAAGGTCGCCTGCCAAAACGTGTTCTGGTTCCAGGGCCGCCCGTTCCCGTCGGCGGAGCCGGGGCCGCCCACCCCCGGGGTGTTCGCCGGCCTGGTTCGGTACTATCGGCGGCTCGGTCCTGACGTGCTCTGCCTCCAGGAGGTCCAGACCGAGGCGGTCTTTCGCGACCTGGCGGACGAGGTCGGGCTCGACGGCTGCTATTGCCCGGGCGGCGGGCTGCCCCAGTACGGCGGCGTGGTGCTGTGGCGTCGCGGCCGCCCGGTCCTCGACTCGCGGTCGGCGGCCGAGCCGCCCGAGCGGATGTGGCAAGTCGTCGAGGTGCCGACCGCCGCAGGGCCGCTGACCGTCGCCAACGTCCACCTCCCCTCGAACCGCCACCTGGGAGAGGCCGAGTCGGCCCACCGGCGGCTGGCCGAGATGGCCGAGGTGCTCGACCGGGGCGAGCCGGACATCGTGGCGGGCGATTTCAACGAACAGCCGGGCGGGCCGATCACCCGGTTCCTCGGCGAGCGCGGCTACTCCGACGTCGCCGCCATCACCGGCCGCCTCGAGCTGGCCACCACCCCGAAAGGCCGCCGGAACGACCAGCTCTGGGTGCAGGGAGCGGTGGCCGGGCGGATCGTCGCATACGACGTGGCGGCCCGGTCGGAGATGCGGGCCGATGTGCCCGGCAAGGACTACCTGAGCGACCACTTTCCCCTCCACGCCGTGCTGAGAATGGAGTGCAAATGATGAGCAGAACGAACCCATCCGACGAGAGCGTCATCGAGCCGCAGATCGGCGGGGAGGACCGGCTCCGTCTTCGCGACCTGGCCTGGCGTGTCGCCGACATCGCCGCCCTGCCCGTCCAGGCCGAGCGCCGCCGGCTCTGGTATCGCCATAACCGGCTGGACCGCACCCGCCCGCTGGTCCTGGTGTTCCCTGAGGGCGGGACCCGCGAGCTCTTGCCGGAGAGCGTCCTCGAATGCGAGAACGAGCGGGCCCGGGAGATGGAGTTCGAGCTCCGCCGCCGCATCTACTTCTTCGAGAACCTGCGCGACGACAAGCCGGTCGAGAACGAGTGGATCGTGCGCAAGGTCATCCACAACTCCGGCTGGGGCCTCGAGCCGAAGTGGATATACAGCGACGATCCGACCGGCGCCCGCAAGTTCGATCCGGTCATCAACACCCCCGCCGACCTGAAGAAGCTGCGTCCGCCTCAGATCGAGTACGACCGGGAGGCGACCGAATTGGCCCTGGCGGAGGCCGAGGACCTGTTCGGGGACATCCTCGACGTGCGGCTCAAGGGGGTCCGTTCTGTGTCGTTCCATCCGATGCGGCTGTTGAGCGCCCGGCGCGATCTCGGCAACCTGATGATGGACATGGCCGCGGACCCCGGGTTCGTTCACGATGCGATGGCCATCCTCGAGGCGGGCTATCGGGGCGTGCTCGACCAGTACATCGGCCTGGGCCTGCTCGATTTGAACAACGATTCGGCGTACTGCGGCTCGGGCGGGCTGGGCTACACCGACGAGCTGCCGCAGGCCGATTTCGACGGCGAGCACGTGCGGCCCTGCGATATGTGGGGCTTCGCCGAGGCGCAGGAACTCGCCCTCGTCTCGCCCGAGATGCACGAGGAATTCGCGCTCCGGTACGAGCGGCGGCTGCTCGAGCCGTTCGGCCTGAACGCCTACGGCTGCTGCGAGGACCTGACCCGCAAGCTGGATTACGTGCTGACCATCCCCAACATCCGCCGCATCTCGATCTCGCCGTTCGCCGACCTCGAGCGCTGTGCCGAGCGGCTGGGCGACCGATACATCCTGTCGTGGAAGCCGCACCCCGGTTACCTGGTCGGCGATTTCAGCCCGGACGCCATCCGCTCCTATCTGGAGCGGGCACTCGAGGTGGGCAGCGACTGCGTGTTCGAGATGGTCCTGAAAGACACCCACACCTGCGAGCATCGGCCCGAGCGGTTCACCATCTGGACGGACATCGCCCGGGAGCTCGCCGCCCGGTACTGACCGGGGATCGGCCGGGATCAGTCCGCCTTCTTGATGGTGAGGTGGGCATCGACGGCGACGGGCCGGGTGCCGCGCGGTCCGACCACGTACGGGTTGATCTCCATCTGCTCGATCTGGCCGAACTCGGTGACCAGTTGGGAGAGCCGCTGCAGGTCTTCGGCGACGGCGTCGATGTCCACCCGCGGCTGGTCGCCATCGCCGCGCAGCAGGCGGTAGGTGCGGGTGCTCCGCAGCATCTCGCGGGCCTCGTCGGCGGTGATCGGGGCGAGGTAGAACGCGACGTCGCGCATCATCTCGACGAGCACCCCGCCCTGGCCGAACATCATCAGCGGGCCGTACCGCGGGTCCCGGGTCATCCCCAGCATCAGCTCCTGCCCGCGGGTACACATCTCCTCGACGAGCACCCCGAGGATATCGGCGTTCGGCGCCCGCTTGGGGATGCGGTACATCATCAGGTCGAAGGCGTCTTTGATCTCCTGGGGGGAGGTCAGGCCGACTCGAATCCCGCCCACCTCGCTCTTGTTGAGGATGTCCGGCGACCAGATTTTGAGGACGACCGGATAGCCGATCTGGCTGGCGATGTTCGCCGCCTGCTCGGCGGTCGTGGCGACCGCCCCCCGGGGGATGACGAACCCGTAGGCGTCGAGGATGTCCTTGGCGTCCATCTCGCCGATCTCGGTCTCGCCCTCCCGCTGCTTCCGGTCGATCACCTGCTCGACCTTGCGCCGGTTGACCGGGAACAGCTTGACCACCCGCTTCGGGCGCTGCCGCCACCGGGCGTAATCGCTCATCACCTTGATCGTCCGGACGGCCGCCTCGGGCGAGTCGTAGCAGGGGATGCCGCCCCGGCGGAGCACGCGAATGCCCTCGCTGACGGAGTCTCCGCCCAGGAAGCAGGCGAAGACCGGCTTGCCCATCTCGCCGGCGACGGCCACCGTCGCCTCGGCCGTCCGCTCGACCTCGGCGGTGGCGTGGGGAGTGAGCATGATCAGGCCGGCCGCAATGCCGTCGCTCTCCAGGGCGGCGCGGAGCGCCCCCTCGAACCGCCGGGCCCGGGCGTCGCCCAGCACGTCGATCGGGTTGCGTATGCCCGCGTCCGGGGGGAGCACGTCTTTCAGCTTCTCGGCGGTCTCCTCGTCGAGCTCGGCGAGGGTCAGCCCCTCGCTCTCGATGGCGTCGGCGGCCAGGATGCTGGGCCCGCCGCCGTTGGCGATCACGGCGACGGTCGGGGCCTCGGGCAGCGGCTGGGTGGCCAGTGCCCGGGCGTAGTCGAACTGTGCCTTGATCGAGTGGCAGCGGATGATGCCCGCCCGCTCGAAGACGACCTGTTCCGCCGCCTCCATCGCGAGTGCCCCGGTGTGGGATGACGCGGCCCGGGCGCCGGCCCCCGTGTCGCCCGACTTGACCAGCAGGATGGGCTTCTCTCGCGACATCTGTTCCGCCTCGCGGAGGAACAGTTGCCCGTCCTTCAGGTCCTCCAGGTATCCGGCGATGACCTTGGTCTCGGCGTCCTCCCCGTACGCCCGGATGATCTCGTGTTCGTCGATGTCGGCCTTGTTCCCGATGCTGACCAGCCGGCTGAACCCGATGTCCTCGCTTTTCGCCATGTCGAGGATCGCGGCGAGCAGCGAGCCGGACTGCGAGAAGTAGCCGATCCCGCCCGGTTGGGGCATGTCGCCTGCGAACGATGCGTTCAGCTTGTGCCCGGGGACCATCAGCCCCAGGCAGTTGGGGCCGAGCACCCGGATGTCGGCCCGCTGGGCCGCCCGGACCACCGCCTGCTCGAGCTGGCGGCCCCGGCTGCCGGTCTCGCGGAACCCGGCGCTGACGACGATCACCGATCTCGCACCGGCGGCGGCGCAATCCTTGATGACGCCCTCGACTGCTTTCGCGGGGACGGCGACGACGACCAGCCCCGGCGTCGGCTCGATGGATGCCAGGTCGGGGTACGCCTTGCGGCCGGCGATTTCGTCGGCGTTCGGGTTGACGGGGAAGATGTCGCCCTCGAATCCGCCCTCGATCAGGGCGGTCAGGATGGCGTGGCCGACTTTGCCGGGCTGCCGCGAGGCGCCCACCACGGCCACGGAATCGGGGTTGAAGAAGCCCTCAAGCCTCATCGGTCTCGTCCACGTTGTGGTATGGGAACACGTTCGCCCGGACCTTGCGGATGGTCGCGTCCACCTTGGGGTCCACAGTCCGACGCTGTCGGTCGGTCGGGGGGAGCCGCCGGTCGCGCAGGCCGCCCGTCCAGTCGGTCGTCTCGATCATCACCCCGCCCAGCCCGGCCTGCGAGCCCTCGTCCTCGTCCGCCCCACAGAGCACCGCCCAGGCGAGCGCCCAGCCGCGCGCCGTGTTCTCGACGTGGTAGCCGCCGCCGCCGGTGACCAGCAGCGGCCGGTCGGCCGCCATCACCCGGCGGATGACCGAGCAGTAGGCGTTGTTGGTCAGCGAGAGATGGGCGAGCGGGTCGCCCGACAGGGCGTCCATCCCCACCTCGAGGACGATGACATCCGGCCGGTAGGCCCGGATCAGGGGCACGGCGACGGCATCGAACGCCCGCACGTAGATTTCGTCGTAGGTGCCGGGCGGCAGGGGGACGTTGACCGCGTAGCCCCGGCCCTCGCCCTCGCCGATGTCGTCCTCGAATCCCGTGCCGGGGAAGAGGAACCGGCCCGACTCGTGGAAGGAGACGGTCATCACGTCGGACCGGCTGTAGAACGCCCGTTCCACCCCGTCGCCGTGGTGGACGTCCACGTCGATGACCATCAGCCGATCGACCTGCTCGATCAGGGCGAGCGAGCCGATGGCGACGTCGTTGATGTAGCAGAAGCCGGCCGCCCGCTCGGGGTCGGCGTGGTGGTAGCCGCCCGACGGATTGAAGGCGATGCCCGCCTCGCCCGAGGCGAGCAGTTCCGCCGCCTTCAGCGTGGCCCCGCAGGCCAGGCGGGGGTAGCTGAACATCTCGGGGAACACGGGGCAGTCGGGGGTGCCGATCCCCATGGCGAGGAAATCGAGGTTGTGTTCGCCCTGTGCCCCGCGCCGGAGTGCGTCGAGGTAGCGCCGGGTGTGAAACCGCTCGATCCTGTCGAGCGGCGCGGGCTCGGGCGCGACCACCGCCCGGTCCGGCCCGTCGAGCAGCCCCATCCGGTCGAGGGCGGCGACCGCCTTGCCCGCCCGGCTGGTGTTGAACGGGATCGAGTCCGGATAGCTGAGCGAATCCAGCTCGGGCGAATGGATCAGGGCTGTGTTGTGGGGACGGCCTGCCACGGTTGCCCTCGCGATACCGGGAGATCGATTGTGCGGCGACGACATCAGGAAGTCTAACGACCAAAGCCCATCGCCGCAAGTGTCTCCGGCGTCGGAACTATCTGAAAGCCGGAAATCGCGGTGACCGCTCCTTGCACCGGTTCGCCCGCCGGGCTATGATGCTCCACGTTATGTCGGCGTTCGGCAATAGGCCCTTGCGGTTCTGACCACACAGGCGGAGGTGTTATCGATGAGTATGGATGTGCGTTGGTGCGATGAGTTTGTCCGGCTGGACCCGGTGACGGGGAAAGCCATCGACGGGGACGGCCAGGCGTCGGCGTCGCCGCCGGTGACCCTGTCCGCTCCCCGGAACGCGTTCGCCAGCTTCCAACTGCTGGTCGGCCCGGTCCCCGAGGGCGACAAGGTCAGCGTGTCGGGCGGTGTGCTCCGGACGAGCGGCAAATCGAAGCTGTCGAGCACGCTGTACGACGTGTTCGTCGAGTGGTACCAGCGGTACGACGGCCAGTGGTACCCCGAGGTCTGCGTACCCCAGGACATCGTCGAGGGCTCGACCGCCGACTTCCGCGAGATGAACGGGGTGACCGGGCAGAAGTACGTCGGGTTCTGGGTGGACCTGTTCGTCCCGGCCGACGCGACGCCCGCCGGTTATGCCGGGAACGTGACCGTCGCCGTCGGGGACGAGAAGACGAAGGTGCCCGTCGAGCTCCAGGTCACCCGGGGCCGGCTGGCCGACGACTGCTGCCTCGACGTGTCGATGAACAACTACGCGACGGTGCTATCGAACGGCTGGCAGGAGCTGCGGGACGATCCCGACCGGCTGACCAGCGAGAAGAACCTCCGCTGCGAGCGGGGCGTGTTCCGCACCGCCCACGACCACCGGATGTTCTTCCACTACCTGCCCTACGGCCATTCGGGCTACGTCCCGCCCACGTTCGCCCCGCCGCTCGAAGGCGAAGGCCGGAACAGGCGCGTCAGCGATTGGTCCGACTGGGACAACCACTGGGGCCCGTATCTCGACGGGTCGGCGTTCAAGAACACACGGCGCGGGCCGCAGCCGGTCAAGCGGTTCTACCTGCCGCTCAATCTGCACTGGCCGGCGGACTTTATGAAGCACGGGCTGCCCGGCTATGCCGCCGAATGGGAGTCGGTCGGCCGCGATATGGCCGAGCACTTCAAGGAGAAGGGCTGGACCGAGACCCGGTTCGACATGTTCCCCAACCATAAGCAGCGGTATCGGTTCTTCCCCTGGGACACCGAGGAGGTCCGGTTCCTCGAGGACAACGACAACCATCGCTACTTCCGCACACTGTGGGAGGGCACCTTCGACCACGAGACGACGAAGCCGGTCACCTTCGACTACACGCTGGGCACGACCTGGACCTACGGGCACGACATCAAGTCGGACCTCAACGAGTTCATCGACGTGTTTATCGCCGGGACGGGGAGCATCTGCTGGCATTTCGACTGGCTGCCCAAGCTCCACGAGAAGGGCCGGCAGGTGTGGTCCTGCACGAACAGCGGCTCGGTCCCGGTCTCGCCCCGAGCCCCGTTCTTCGTCCCGCTCCAGATGTGGATGCTCGACATCGACGGGTATATGCCCCGCTGGTGCACCACCGGCGGCTTCGGCCCCGAGGGCGTGTATCATCTCGACGACCAGGGCGCGACGACGTTCCTCTACTCCGGCGATGCGTTCGGCTCGGAAGAGACGTTCGCCTCGCTGCGGATGAAGGTCCAGCGCCAAGCTCTCCAACTGGTGGACCAACTGCAGGTCGCCGCAGACCACATCAAGGGCGGCAAGTGGGTGATCCAGCAGCGAGTCAACAAGGCGCTCGGCATCCCGCACGAGTCGTGGCTGCTGAGGAAACCGGACAACGTGAAGGACAAGCTGCCCAAGGACTGGGTCGATGCCGACTTCGCGACGGAGGAGCCGCCGGTCGCCGGCTGGGAGAAGTTCACGTCCGACCAGTTCCGGGCCGTCGCCACACTCGCCGAGGGCCTGGCCGAGGAGCACAAGTAAGGCCGAGCCGACCGGCGGGCGGACGCTTGCCCGCCGGCCTCGGGCTCTCTGTCTGCTGAATGACACGATGAATTCGATCAGTGAAGGGGCTTTGAAATGACCGCGAAACGAAGCAAGACGTTGACCCTGGACGAGGTGAAGGCGGAACTGGCCGCTATCGCCCGCCTCGGCCAGATGTTCATCGAGGGCGATGAATGCCGCAAGATGTACACGCCGGACTCGCAGGCGTTTATGTCCGGCGACGACCTGAACTTCGACGCCGGCGTCACCGCCCCGATCAAAAAGCACCTGCTCCGGCTCGAACAACTGTGCCGCATCCCCATCTCGACCACGCTGTGGCGGCGCCGGCCCGACCTGCCCGATTGCGGCGAAGCGCACCTCTTCGGCTCGGTCCGGGCGTTCGACGCGGTGAAATCGCCGCCGAACCGCGGATACCGGCCGCAGAAGATGTTCCGCGAGCTCCGCCGCGTCTTCCTCGAAGGAAAACCGGCCTGGAAAACCGTCGACAGCCGGCCCGGCGCCGAACTCCTGATCGACCGGGGCCTGTTCCTGCCGACGAAGGAGACGAACCCCAATCCGACCGTCCGGTATTTCGTGCCGATCGAGGACTCGATGGGCGAGGTCGCCGCCGCCCTGGAAGTGTTCACGATCGCGTCGCGGGAATAACGGGACACCGACGGCCGGCGGAACGAACAGCGCGTCCCCGACCCGGGGCCGGCGATAATGATCAGGTTGATCGGGAACCCCGGCGGACCGGGATCAGGCGGTTGTGGTGCGGAGTCGGGCGGTCCTCCAAGCGAGGTGTGCGGCGGCGTTATCCGTCCGCCGACGCCTCTGCCTCCCGGCCATCGTCCCCCTCGTCATCCTCGTCGTCGGCTTCCGGAAGCAGCGGGGTCTGTTCGTTGAGCTCCTCATCCAACTGCTCGGTTCTCAGTTCGAGCATCTGTTCCCGGAGCTCCCGTTCGCGCTGCTGTTGGGCTTCCTGTTGCTGGATCGCCTCGTAGCCGGTGGTCTCGGGGGACAGCATGTAGGCGACCGCCAGGACAAGGATTCCTGCCGCGAACAGGAGAACCAGAACCAGCTTTCGTGTTTTCTTCTGCATCGTTTCTCCTCAGTCAGGTCCTCTCTATTCTATCATGGCCCGCCGGCGAATCAACATCCCGGCCTCGGCAAGCCGTCATCGGATGACGGAGACCACGAAGCCCAGGGCGGCCGCCGCCAGGAGGAGGTAGGCGAGGTTGGCCGTGGCCCGGCGGGCGGCAGCGGCCCGGACGGGCGGCGGCAGCTCGGTCAGGTCGGCGATGATTTCGCCGCCCGTCACCCCGGCCAGCAATGTCCCGGCTCCGGGCTCGCCGCCCGGCCGCCACTCTTCCGCTACGTCGATGGTCACGTGCCCGGTACCGAGCAGCGAGCCCGTTTCGGCGTCGCGGACCGAGGCCACGTACGTGCCCTCGGCGGGCGTATCGAGCTGCCCTTCGTATCGGTGCCGGCCCATCTGCGGCAGAGCGATCTCCCAGCGTCGGCCGTCCGGCCCTCGAACGACGGCGATCAGGTCGGCGTCGCCGAGTTCTGCGACCGCGTGTGCCTTGATGTGGACGGTGCCGCCGCTGTACGTCAGCCGGGCGTCCACCATCTCGCCCCTCTCTCTGCCGGCGGCCCACACCACGAGGTCCTCGAAGAATGCGGGAGCGCTCTGTGCCCAGCCCGGTGCCCACTCGTCCACCGACGTGGTGCAGGCCGCGACTCGGCCCAGCCCCCTCGGCCACGCGGCGAGGATCGGTTCCCGGTCGGCAAGCAGGATGGGCGGGGCCTCGTCGCGGGCGCCGGTGATCACATATCCGGTCACCCGGTCCGGTGCGGCGACCTCGCCCGGCCAGGTGCCGGGCCCGCGTGCGACCGCGAACTCGCCCTCCCGGACGAGCGGCCCGGCGACGGTCCGCGTCTCCCGGGCCATCGCCGCCGGCAGGTCCCGGATGTCGTGGAGCAGGACGAACCGGCCCTCGGTCGCCTCGGTCACCGCCTGGAGTTCGATCAGCCCCGGCTCGTCCATCGAGTCCGCCGTGGCCAGGACCGAGAGCACGACGCCGTCCGCCTTCATCTGCTCGATGAGCCGGTCCGCCCGCAGCTCGGTCCGGCACTCGCCGTCCGAGACCAGGATGATGTGTCGGCGGAGGTCGGACTGCCTGAGCAGGTCGCGGGCGGCGTCGAGCGCCCGGTCGATCCGGGTATCGCCCTGGGGGAACAGGTCGGACAGCGCCGCCCGGATCGCCTCGGCCGCCTCGGGGGTGCCGGCGTACCGCCGCTCGACCAGGGTCTCGGGCAGGTGGTGGAACTGGATGACGCTGAGCTCGTCGGCCCGGTCGCCGCCCGCCGCCCCGAACTCGGCCTGGGCGCGGAGGACCGCCTCGTGCACGTACTCGATCCGCTGTCGCCCGCCGACCTTGATGGCCATGCTGCCCGACCGGTCGGCGACGATCGCCACCGAGGTCGGCCTCGCCGCCCGCCGCTCGGGGTCGGGATCGACCGGGAGCAGGTCGGCGAGCGGCGTCTCGGCGTATCCGCCCGGCCCGTAGCTGTCGGGGCCGCCCAGCACGATCAGCCCGCCCCCGGCGTCGGTCACGAACGACTCGATCCACCGGACCCGGCGACCGCCCAGCGCGTCGGCCGCGATGTTGTCCAGCACGACCACGTCCGAATCCAGGACCGCCTCGCTGGTCGTGGCCAGGTCGGCGGGGGCCACGGTCCGCAGGATGATCGAGTCGGACGCATCCAGCGCCCCGGCCACGCTGCGGCCGCCGTCGGCCGCAACGTAGGTCACGTTGAGCTCGCCGCGGACTCGGACCGCCGCCGACGCGACGTTGTTCTCGGGGACCGTGTCGCCGGCGGAATGGATCGTGGCCGAGATGACCCGCAGGCCGGGCGACATCAGCCGCTCGGCGGGCACCCGGAAATGGAACGCGCGCCTGCCGGCGGGGAGCTCGATCGCCTCTTCGGTGGCGAACGTGCGGCCGTCCACGGCCAGCTCGAGCCGCCCCGCCAGCGGCTGGTTGGCCCCGGCGATGACCTCGACGTGGGCGGACTGGCCCCGGGGGACCGACGCCGGCGCCCGGACCGTTTCGATCCAGGCGTCCCGGTCACGGTGCGGCTCGAGCCGGAACAGATGGACCGGGATGCCCCGTGCGGCGAGCCGGGCCGCCGCCAGGCCGGTGTCGCCCCGCGTCGCCCGCCCGTCGGTGACCAGCACGATGTCGCCCCCGCCGTCGGCCGGGAACAGCCCGGCGGCGAGCTCGACCGCCGCCGCGATGTCCGTGCCCCGCTCGTCGCCGGTCAGCTCGGGCAGCGAGCCGGGGAGCCGGTCGGTCGGCGTGGGCGGCAGCACCACCTGCGGGGTCGCACCCAGGGCGACGACCGCGACCTGGTCCCGGCTCGACAGCCGCTCGGCCTCGGCCAGAATCCGGTCGCCGAACTCGGCGGTCTGCCCCCGCATACTCCCCGACACATCGACCACGAACACGCGGAGCCCGCTCGGCCGCCCGGCAAACAGGCCGGCCAACGCGACCACGATCAGCCCGGCCGACAGCGCGGCCGAACCGGCGGCCAGCCCCCCGCGGCGGGCGCGATAGAGCAGCCACCACGCGGCCCCCGCAGCCAGCGGCGCGAAGATCAATAGTATGCTGATCTCGATTCGCATCCTGTATAACCAATCTCTGACGCTTTATTGTCGCCCATACATGAGTATACTATAGTATTGTACGAGCATAAAACGGAAAGGGTTCATTTTGTCCGAAGAAAGCAGAAACGCATCCCCCGGCTCGCTGGCCCGAGCCGCCCGCCGCCGGGCGCTGTGGCGGGCGACCAAGGGCGCCTTGGCGACCATCCTCGCCCTCGCGTTCCTCGCCCTGGCCGCCGGGTTCGCCGCCGGCATGTGGAGCGAGGTCGCCTCGGCCCCCGAACACTACGCCGAGGTCGAGGGCGAACCGGGCCAACTCGGCCGGCTCGCCCGGCGCAGCGCCCGGTTCCTGGCGTCCTTCCACCAGACATCCGCGCTCCAGGAACAGGCCCGCGACATCGCCCGGTTGGACGAGAACGACCGGCCCGAGCCCGTACGCCGACCGGATCGGCCCGACCGGCGCACCGAGCCGGACACCCCGCCACGCACCGGCGCCGGAGAGTACGACGAACCGGACATCACCCGGCCCGATCCGCCCGACCGAGAGGAGATCGAGGACCCGGAGATCGGGACGCTCGACCCCGGCCGGACCGCCGAGCCCGCCGAGCCGGACGACGACCGACTGTCGGACGTGGACCTGTCCGATAACGACACCGACGACACCGGACTCGACCCCCGCAGCCGCGAGATGCTCGACCAGGCCCACGCCACGTTCAGGGCCGGCTGGGCGCACTACCAGAATACGCTGCCCGAGGCCCCCGACCGGAACCGGCGGGAAGAGGCCACCCGGGCCGTCCAACACTTCCGGCGGGCACGCGAGCAATACGAGGCGGTCCGCCGACGCGACATCCCGCAAGACATGCGAACCAGGATCGACCAGCGAGTGGCGCTCGTCAACTCCCTGATCGCCCGGACGGTCAAGTTCTCGCAGCCGCGATGACAGGACCGCCCCCGACCGCCATTTACATTCCCGCCGACGACATTGCCCGTCGGCCGACTCGCCAACCAGCGGAGTACCACACGTGAGAACCGCCTTCTTCGACACCTTCTCCGGGGCCAGCGGCGACATGATCGTCGGGGCACTGCTCGACGCCGGCCTGCCGCTCGACGTGCTCCGGCGCGAGCTCGATAAGCTCGACCTCAGCGGCTACGAACTGTCCGCCGAGCGAGTGAGCCGGGGAGTCATCGCCGCCACCCAGTTCACCGTCCACGTCCACCACCACGCCGCCGCCGACGGCGGGCATCACCATCCCCATCGCAACCTGCGCGACATCACGACGCTCATCGAGGCGGCGGACCTGTCGGACAGCGTGAAGAGCCGGGCCCGGCGGGTCTTCGTCCGGCTGGCCGAGGCCGAGGCCGCGGTGCACGGCACCACCATCGACGAGGTGCATTTCCACGAGGTGGGCGCGGTGGACTCGATCGTCGACATCGTCGGGGCCGCGGTCGGGCTGGACGAGCTGGGCATCGGCCGGGTCGTCTCCGGCCCGCTCCGGTTCGGCAGCGGCACGGTGCAGTGTCGGCACGGCCTGCTCCCGCTGCCCGCCCCGGCGACCGTCCGCCTGGCCGAGGGGTTCCCCACCGAGCACACCGGGATCGAGGGCGAGCTGACCACTCCGACCGGGGCCGCCATCCTGACCGCGCTCGCCGAGCGGTTCGGCACGCCGCCCCCGATGCGGCTCGACGGCTCCGGGTTCGGGGCCGGGTCCGCTGACCGGGCCGAACGGCCCAACGTGCTCCGCCTGCTCGTCGGGACCGAGTGCGGCGGGCCGGCCGCCGACCGGGTGGCCGTCCTCGAGGCGAACATCGACGATACCTCGGCCGAGATCATCGCCCACACCGCCGAGGCCCTGTTCGAGGCCGGGGCTCTCGACGTGTTCACCGTCCCCATCCAGATGAAAAAATCGCGGCCCGGCACCCTGCTCTCGGTCATCGCCCGCCCGGCCGACCGGGCGGCGCTCGAGTCGATCATCTTCCGCCAGACGACCACGTTCGGCATCCGCCGTCGCGAGGACGCCCGCAGCAAGCTCGACCGCCGGACCGTCGAGGTCGAGCTCGACGGCGAGACCGTCCGGGTCAAACTCGGGCTGCTCGACGGCGAGGTCATCACCGTGTCGCCCGAGTACGAGGACTGCGCCCGCGTCGGCCGAGCGAGCGGCCGGCCCCTGCGCCAGGTCTATGCCGACGCCGTCGCCGCCGCCGAGCCGGCCTGACCGCGCTGTCGGCGCACGACGCCCCGGCGTCCACACGTCCGGGCCGGCTGTCGGGGTGTGTGCCGCCGGTTACGGCGGGGAGTGGGCGGACTCGTCGGACGGCTCATCGTCCCGCTCGCGGGTGAGCTCGACGAATTCCGGATCGCCCCGCAGCGACGCGAAATCATCTTCCTCCCGGGCATTCTTCCGAAGGTCCGAATCAAGCTCGATCGCCCGCCGGAGGTCCGCAAGAACTACATCCTGTGCCTCCCCCGTTCGACAGCGCAGGCGTGCGCGATTATACCAAGGCAAGCCATTATCGGGCTTTAAAGCAATTGCCTTGTCTAACGCGGCGAGCGCCTCTTCATGCCGATTAAGCTCGCCAAGAGCAAACCCTTTGTTGCTCCACGCTTCGGAGAAGTCGGGCTTAAGTTCAATCGCCCTCTCACACGCCGCGAGAGCTTCTTCCGCTCGATCTAGCTTGCTGAGTGCG
>PWKM01000026.1 GCA_003559755.1 Planctomycetota bacterium | reverse complement strand
GCATCCCGAGGACTTGAGCATTGATCTTCTGCTGCGGCGGGTCGGTGAGGGCGGCATCAATGAGGTAATCATCGCCACCAACCCCGACACGGAAGGCGATGCGACGGCAAACTACCTTGCCGAGCAGTTGCGGCCGCTGGGCGTCACTGTGTCGATGCTGGCACGAGGTGTCCCGGCGGGTGGACAGATAGAGTATGCCGCCCGTGGCACAGTTGCCGGCGCGATTGCAGGACGCCGGCCTCTGCCGGCTAAAGACACCTGATTATCAGCCGAGAATATGACAGCGCTTATCGTTGCAGAGCATACTGAGAGGGTGTGACCGATGCCGATGAAGATGGACCTGTCTATCGCCCAGAAGCAGGAGATGCAGCTTCGGCTTGCCCCGCAGATCATCCAGTCCATCGAGATCCTGCAACTGACGACACTCGAACTCGAGCAGCGCATCAAGCAGGAGGTCGAAGAGAATCCCATTCTCGAGGAACAGGAAATCTCGCGAGAGGAGCCGGACATCATCGCGGAGCCGACCGATGAGCGTACCCACGACGAGTCCGAATTCGACAAGATGATCGACCTCGAGGAGCGAATGCTGGACTATTCGTCGCAGGCACCGGCTCGGGCAAGAGGGGACGATTCCGAATCCAAGCGCGATGCTATGGAGAACACGGCCGCCCCCCCATTATCGCTGCAGCAGTACCTGGCAAACCAGCTTTCACTGCTCGATCTCGACGAGCGGTCGGAGGCGATAGCAGAAAACATTATCTTCAACCTCGACGACAACGGCTACCTCCAATACGGCCTGGACGAAATCGTCGAGTCCATGCCGCCGGGGACCGCCGTTGAGGAAGCCGAGCGCGTTTTGGCGATTGTGCAGACGCTCGATCCGCCCGGCGTCGCCGCCCGCGATCTCAGAGAATGCCTGTTGCTGCAACTCGCCGATAAAGACGGTGAATACGACCTGGTCCGCACCCTGATCGCCGATCACCTTCGTGATCTCGAGGGCAACCGGTATCCCAAAATCTGTCGGAAGACCGGCCGATCGATGGCCGAGGTGCGCGAGGCCGCCGCCTTCATCGGGCACCTGCACCCCAAACCGGGCGCCATCTACACCAGTGAGCAGCCGAAGTATGTCTTTCCGGACGTGCGCGTGATCCAGGTTAACGGGGGATACGAAATTGAGATGTGCGACGATTACGTCCCCCAACTGCGCATCAGCAGCAACTATCTGCGCATCCTCAAATCCAAAGAGGCGTCGGATAAAGAGAAGGCATACGTTCGCAAGAAGCTCGAGTCGGCCAGGTGGCTCATCGACTCGATCCAGCAGCGCCGACAGACGCTCGAGACCATTATGCGCGAGGTTGTCCGATATCAGCGCGAGTTCCTGGACAAGGGAATCCGTTATCTCAAGCCGCTGAAGATGAGCGTGGTCGCGGATGCCGCAGGCGTTCACGTCTCCACCGTGAGCCGGGCCATCGCGGGCAAGTATGCCGACACCCCGAGGGGCCTGTTCGACATCAAGTTCTTCTTCGCAGGCAGCGCCAACGGGAAGCCCGGAGGGAACGGCGTATCGCGTGAAACCGTGCAGGACCTCCTGCGGGAGACGGTCGATAACGAGGACAAGACGGACCCGCTCAGCGACGGCGATATCGTGGAAAAGCTGAAGGAAAAGGGCGTGACCGTCGCTCGTCGGACGATCAGCAAGTATCGAAAAGAACTCGGCATCCCATCCTCTCGCCGCCGAATCAGATATTGAGGGTGGCCGATAACCGCCTGCCCCCCCGACTCTCCCCGGCTGCTCCAATCTCATCATCATTCGAACCATTGGCCCTGAGATGGCTCACAACGGGGAGGGTTGCGGGAGTGAGGGCGGGAGCGGCCCCGAATCAGGTTTCCTGCCCGTGGCGAAGAACCTGTCGGGTTATGTACACCGGTTTGTTTTGGGATTCGTGGTAGGTTCGGACCATCAGCTCGGCCAGCAGCCCGAGCATCACACACATGGCGCCGAGCACGATAAGCATCACTGTGTTGAGCAGCATCGGGTTGCGAACCATCGACATCCCGGTAATCAACTTCATCAGGACGACGTAGGCGCCCGAAGCACAGGCGCAGGCAAACAACACCATCGCCATCGAGCCGAAGAAGTAAATCGGCTTCGTGCCATATCCGCCGAGGAACTTGACCGTTATCAGGTCGAGTAAGACCTTGTAAGTGCGGACAAGTCCGTACTTGGTCTTGCCGTGTATGCGAGGCCGGTGATTCACCTCGATCTCAGTGATGCTGGCCCCGTGCCAGTTCGCCAGGGCGGGGATGAACCGGTGCATCTCGCCGTAGAGCTGGATGTGGCGGACGACCTCGCGCCGATAGGCCTTGAGCGTGCATCCGTAGTCGTGGATTCGTACCCTCGTGACCAGGCCGATCAGCCAGTTCGCCACCCTGCTGGGCAGCCGCCGAGTGAGGGCCTTGTCCTTGCGGTCTTTCCGCCATCCCGAGACCACGTCGTACCCCTCCTCGATCTTGGCCATCAGGCGGGGGATGTCCGCCGGGTCGTTCTGGAGGTCGCCGTCCATCGGAATAATCACATCGCCCCGAGCGTGGTCGAAGCCGGCGGCAATGGCCGCTGTCTGCCCGAAATTCCGGCGGAATTGGATGACGGTAACGCGCGGGTCCACTTTCTGGAGGACGGAAAGGCGGCCGAATGTGTCATCGGTCGATCCGTCGTCGATGTAGATCACCTCGTAGTCGCACTCTCCACCCGACATCGTCTGCGTGATCTCCGCGTGCAACTGCTCGATGCTGTCCTGCTCGTTCATCACGGGGATGACGATGCTCAAGTCGAGACGGCGGTCCTTCTCGAGCTCAGAGGAAAGCTCTGCTGCGGGCAAGACCTGGCTGGGCTCTGTCGTCGCCATAGCTGCATTCTCGGCGCGTAATTGAGCGCGGTTTAGTTTGGCCTTCCTCATCGTCGGACCCGGTGCCAGTATATCCGCGCCCGAACGGACTGCAAGCCCCTTGGCATCGTATTGACGGCTGGGATCGTGATCCGGCATGGCCGACCGAACCCAGAATTCCGATTGCGATAATTGCCCGGGCAATGTCGATGGGGCGGGCTTCACGAAGGGGAGGCAAACAAGATGGGCGAGGGACATATATCAAGTCCCTCGCCCATACCAACAGAGGGTACGCCCTGCCCTGGCCGACGAACGCAACGCGGCGGCCTCCGGCAACGAGCTATGTTTTTACTCGACTTCGGGCAGATCGAGCTCCGCCTCGTTCGTCGCGTCGAGTGTCACTCGAACGATGCGGGAGTTGACCAGGTCGCCCACGTAGATCGCCTCGTTGGACGTCGCCGCGACGTATGGCCACCCGAACGGGATGTACGAACCGTCGCCCTCGTCGTCCTGGTTGCCGTATTGTCCGAACCGGGTGATCAGATTGCCGGCCTTGTCGAGGACGGCGATGCTGAAGCGGAACGGGTCGGGCACATAGATGCGCTCTTGCCCGTCCAGGTCGAACCGAGGCGTCTGGCAGTTGCAGCGCGGCCCGCCAAGAGCGGCAGAGGTGCCGCGGCGTGACGGGATGGGCGACAGGCCGTACCACATCAGGTCGGTGCCCTCGGCCCTGAGTACGCCCGGTGCATCTCGCCAGCCGGGGGCCCAGCCGCCTCGCTCGCCGCCAATCTGGGGAGCGAAGTATTGGCCGTTCTCATCGAAGACAATTTTGCCGCCCTCGGGCTTGAACCGGACAAGCATCCCGTACTGCTCGGCATACCACATTGCGACCTCGGGCGGGAGCTGTCCCGGTTCCGTCCCCCAGCCAGCGGGTGTGTCCGGCACTCGCTGCGGGAGCAGGTGGCCGCCCGGGAAGATGTCAAACCAGTCCGGCACCTGCTGTCCGGCCGGTTTCATGTGTACACCGACATAGACCGATCCGTCTCGGCCGACACGCATGCCGCCCACCGGCACGTCGGTGTGGACGATATCGGTCGAGACGACGGTGCCGTCCGGACCGATTCGGCTGACCCGCCCGTCGCGGAAGGCACGGCCGGATGCGTGGTGGAGGATATAGAAGCCGCCGTCCGGCGCGGCATCCAGTCCGCGTGGGTTCATGAACCCCTGGGCCAGTTCGCCGGCAACCTGGTTGGGCGCCCATTCATTTTCATTGTCGGCTTGATCCCGGCCCGGCCACGGCGCGGGGTTGCCCCGCCGATCAAACCGGTACAACTCCGGCCAGGTCCCCTGGTGGAGGATGTATTGGCCGCAGGCCGAGAATTGGATTTCGCCCCACGCCGGGCGAGTCAGTCGCGTTCGGAAAGTGACCAATTCGTGGAATTGGCCGGTTCGGCCACAGAAGCGGCGGGCCGACGGCTCGCCCTGCCAGGAGTGGGCGCCTTCATACCGGCCGACCCATACCTCTTCGCTGTGCGGATCGACCGTGATGTTGAGGTAGCCGACCGGCACCCTGCCGTCGGGCAGCCGGTCCCGAATGGCCTCCTCCATCGGGCCGAAACTGTCGCCACGGTCGACGAAGCGTTTCACCCGGCCTCGGTCGCCCCAGGAGTAGTCCGCCAGCCAGAGGACGGTCTCGTCCTCCTGCGAGTCATCGAGCACGAAGTACGTCTTGACCGGACTGGTCGGGATGTCCATCGTGGCCATCGGCTCTTCGGCCTCGATGCTTTCGAACTTCAGGAGCCGTTTTCCGGCGTTCCAGTTGTGGCCCTGGGTCCATCGTCCACTTTGGTTGCGATCGGGATCAGGCCGGATGGTGAGCACATAGACCGCCCCGGTCTCGCGATGAACGGCGACCGTGTCCGGATGATCGATGGCGAGTTCATTGACCAGTTCTCCCTCGGGCGAGAACACCGCGATCCGCCCGGCGGCGTTGTCCGCGATGTACAGATTGCCGTCCGAGTCCACCGCCAATCCACGCGGCTCGACCAGGCCCGCCGGCTCTGCGCCCGGTTCACCCGCGTTGCCGAGGAAAACCTCCGGCTCGCCCTCGGCGTCCCAGGTGGTACGGGTCACTGCGGGGACCGGTACATTTCTTCTGCGGTAACCGGCGGCGTAGATGGTCTCGCCGTCGGGCGAGAGGGCGAGGGTGATGTAACCGCCGCCGCCCCATTCCCGTCGTGCAATGCGCGGGCCGAGGTAATCGTCCTCGACGCTGCTGTCGGGGCCGAACACGACGACCCGGCGGTCGGCATTGCCGAACCCGTAGGGACCGTCGCCCATCGGGGCGTTGGTCGTGGCCATCTTGCCGTCGGCCCGGAACACGATACTCTGCCGTGTGGTCGCTCCGGCTTGCGGGTAGATGCTGTGGTTGTTCCCGTGATAGACCAAGGGAACTTTGTCGCCGTCCTTCGTCTCGATCCACTGGACGCCGCTTCTCTTTTCTTCCGGGAGTTGAGCCGAATAGGGCATGATCTGTCGGAGATAGCGGCCGTCCCGATCGAAGCTCTTGATCTCCATCCCCGGATAGTGTTGGTTGGGGGCGGACCATCTTGATATGACGAACAGGTTGCCTTCCGGATTGACGCCGAGTCCGACGGCGCCGCCCTGATTCGCGGGCGCGTCGCCGATGAAGCGGTCGAACTGTGGGCTGAGGCCTGTTCGGACTCTTGCCCGGAAGGGGCCGCCAACCGCCGGTTCGCCCGCATCGTTCAAACCATCCCACTGCAGGGTCTGGCGCAGCCCACGCTGGAGCGGGGCCGGAGGAGGAGTCTGCCCGCCGATATACCCGGCTGCCAGGTTTCGGACGACCTTCCCCTCGCCGTCGAGGATCGAGACTTCGACGTCGATTGGCTCAGGGACAGCAAATGTTATGGTAACCCGGCCGTCTTCTATGGCCGCTGTCGGCTCGGCGGTAAACGGCTCGTCCGCCATCACCCCACCAGCCATAACCAGCACCAACACTATTGTCATCAAAGCGGCTTTCATTGCTCATCCTCCTACAGAATCTGAGAAACACCCAATCAAGTCACTGTTCGCCGGCTTGCGTCCGATGCGATTACATACATTATACCTGCTTGCATCCGGTCACGCCACCCGTGGCCCAAAACGGAGCCGGTTGGATTCATTGTCATTCAACCGCGGGCAGCTCGCAGGATGCCTCGAGCGTCGCTTCCAGGTTCACCCGCACGACGCGGTGGTTGACCATGTCGGCGACGAACACGGCATCGCTCGATGCAGCAACGGCGTGCGGCCAGCCCAACGGGATGTAGGAGCCGTCGCCCTCATCATCCTGATTCCCGTATTGGCCGAACCGGGTGATCAGGTTGCCCGACCGGTCGAGGACGGCAACACCGAACCGGAAGATGTCGGGCACGTAAAGGCGTTCGTGTGCGTCGAGATCGAACCGGGCCGTCTGACAATTGCATCGGGGGCCGCCGAGCGCTCTGGAGGTACCCCGCCGTGACGGTATGGGCGCCAGCCCGTACCACATCCAGTCGACCCCGTCGGCTCGGAGCACGCCGGGGGCCGACCGCCAGTTCGGGGCCCAACTGCCTCGGTCGCCGCCGATGTTCGGCGCGAAATAGTCGCCATTCTCATCGAATACCACCCGGCCGCCGTCCGGGCGGAACTTGACCAGCGATCCGTATTGCTCGGCGTACCACGGGGCGACCTCGGGCGGAAGCTGGCCGGGCTCTGTACCCCAGCCGGCGGGAACATCCGGCTCCCTCGCCGGGAGCAGGTGGCCGTAGGGGAAGATATCGAACCATTCCGGCACGAGCTTCTCGGCCGGTTTGACATGGACACCGACGTAGATGTTCCCGCTGCGATCGACTCGCACGCCGCCGACCGCGACATCGGTCTCGATGATGTTCTCCTGGACGACCCTGCCGTCCGGGCCGACCCGGCTGACCCGTCCGTTATTCCAACTGCGGAAATCCCTGTGGTGCAGCACGTAGAACCCGCCGTCGGGAGCGGCGTCGAGCCCGCGGGAATGCATGAACCCCTGGGGCAGGTCGCCGAGGACCTCGTGGGGGAGCCGGTCGTTTTCCCGGTATGCCGGCCACTCGACAGGGTTGCCCTGGCGGTCGAACCTGAAGAGGTTGTTCATCGCGGTCTGGTGCAGGATGGTCTGGCCATCGGCGGCGAAGGCGAGTTCACCCCATTGAGCTCGGGCCATCCGCCGATGACCGGCGAACTGGACCCGTCCCAGGTATTCGCCCGTTCGTGTGTCGTAACGGCTGGCCGTCACCTTGCCGACCAGGAGTTCTCTGTTCAGCGGGTCCACCTCGATGTCGATGTAGTTGGTCCCGATGGCGCCATTAGCCACGCGCGCCCGGATGGGTTCTTCCAGCGGGCTGAATGAATCGCCGCGATCGACAAACCGTTTGACCTGGCTGTCTCCGTAGGAAAAATTAGCGAGCCACAGAACGGCCTGCTCCTCAGACTCGTCCAGGCAGAAAAGAGTCCGGGCCGGGCTGTTGGGCAGTTCCAGGGAGGCCGAGGGCCTCTCCGCCTCGATGTTGTCGAACTTCAGGACCCGTTTTCCGGCGTTCCAGTTGTGGCCCTGGCTCCAGCGGGCGCTGCGGTTCCGGTCGGGATCGGGCCGGATGGTGAGCACATAGATTGCGCCGGTTTCCCGATGAATGGCAACCGTGTCCGGATGATCGACGGCGAGTTCATTGACCAGCTCGCCCTCGGGCGAGAACACGGCGATACGGCCGGCGGCGTTGTCGGCCACGTACAGGTTGCCCTCACCATCCACAGCAAGTCCGCGGGGTTCGACCAGCCCGGCCGGTTCTGCCCCGGCCTCCTCGGGGTTGCCCAGAAAGACCTCCGGCTCGCCCTCGGCGTCCCACGTGGTCCGCAGCACGGCCGGGACCGGCGCACCTCCTCGATTACGGTGGCCGGCCGCATAGATCGTCTCCCCGTCCGGCGACAGGGCGAGTGTGATGTATCCGCTGCCGCCCAATTCCCTTCGAACGATGAGCGGGCCGAGGTAGTCGTCCTCGACGCTGCTGTCGGATCCGAGCACGATCAGCCGGCGGTTGGCATTGCCGAAACCGTATGGCCCGTCTCCCATCGGGGCGTTCGTTGTGACCATCTTCCCGTCGGGCCGAAACACGATGCTCTGTCGGCTCGATGCTCCGGCCTGGGGATAGATGAGATGGTTGTTGCCGTGATAAACGAGGGGAACAACGTCCCCGTCTTTCGTCTCGATCCACTGCACGCCGCTTCGCTGCTCCTCTTCGAGCTGGGCCGAGTAGGGCATGATCTGGCGGACATAGTTGCCTTCCCGGTCGAAACTCTTGATCTCCATCCCGGGGTAGTGGCCGTTCGGGGCCACCCATCGGGAGATAACGAACAGGTTTCCATCGGGATCGGTTCCCAGGCCGACCGGCGAGCCCTGACTGTGGGGACAGGCCCCGATGTACCGGTCGAACTGCGGGCTGAGGCCCGTCCGAACGCGGGCGGTGAACGGGCCGTTTTCTGCCCGCTGTCCGTTGTCGTTCAGGCCGTCCCACTCGATGGTCTGACGCAGGCCCCGCTGCAGCGGTTCCGGCGGTGGGTTGGCCCCGCCGATGACACCCGCTGCCAGGTATCGAACAGCCGCGCCGTCGCTGTCGAGGATCGTCACCTCGACATCGGTCGGCTCGCTGACGGCAAACGTCACCGTCACCCGGCCGTCCACTACTGCCGCTTCGGGTTCGGTGGTGAAAGTGACATCTCCCATCGCGTATCCGGCTGCCAGCAGTACCGTCATTAACGACATCAAGGCGATTCTCATCTTTCTCCTCCTATTCCGGGGCCGGGACCATCTGTACCGTGACGGGGCACCTCTCAATAGTATACCTGATCAATATCGTGATTCCACTGTCATCGGACCAATTTTGCCAAGTCGGTTACTGTTCATCAGCAGCCGGCAACGCGACCAGTATTTCCTGTGCCGCCTCCAATCTCACACGGACGATGCGATGGTTGACCATGTCAGCCACATAAATCGCTTCGTTCGATGCGGCCACTGCATAGGGCCATGCGAAGGGGATATATGCCCCTTCGCCGGGATCGTCCTGATTGCCGTATTGGCCAAACCGGGTGATCAGGTTGCCCGCGGCATCCAGCACCGTGACGCCAAAGCGGAACGTGTCGGGCAGGAAGATGCGTTCATACCGGTCCAGATCGAACCGCGGCTGCTGGCACCCGCACATCGTGCCGCCCACAACGGAGGACAGCCCGCGCCTCGAGCTTATCGGTGCCAGACCGTACCACATCCACTCGATGCCTTCGGCAGCGATACACCCCTCGGCGGATCGCCATTCGGGGGCGAAGCCGCCGCGTTCGCCGCCGACCTGGGCAGCGAAGTAATCCCCATCCTCGTCGAAGACCAATTGCCCGCCCTCGGGTTTGAACTTCACCAGGGAACCGTAGTGTTCAACGTACCAGTGAGCGACCTCGGGCGGCAGTTGGCCCGGCTCGGCGCCCCATCCGGCCGGCGGCTCCGGCTCTCGCTGGGGCAGCAGGTGTCCGCCGGGGAAGATGTCGAACCAGTCGGGCACCAGCGTCCTCGCTGGCTTCAGGTGGACACCGACGTAGACATTCCCGCTCGGGCCGACGCGGATGCCGCCGACCTGCACGTCCGTTCGGATAAACTCGGATCGGACGATCTCGCCGTCGGGCCCGACCTGGCTGACGCGCCCGTCGCGGTGCGCTCGATGGTCCTTGTGATGGAGCACATACACATTGCCGTCGGTCGCGACATCGAGCCCGCGGGAGTGCATGTGGCCTTGGTGCAGATCGCCCGCCACCTCGTAGGGTCGTCGGTCGTTGGGCCGGCGCTGAGGATAGGGCGCCGGATTGCCCTCCCGGTCGAATCGGAACAGCCGCTCTTGCGCCGTCTGGTGGAGGATAAGCCGCCCGTCTTGGGTGAACGCAAGCTCGCCCCAGTGCGCTCCGACCCGCCTGGGGGGAAGGTCGTCGAATCTGATCCGACCCAGGTATTCGCCCGTCCGACCGTCGTAGCGGTCGGCTGCGAGCTTACCCGTGAAGACCTCATCTCTCGCCGGGTCCACCGCGATGTCAATGTACCCGACACCGATGGCCCCTTCCGGTTCCCGGTCACCGATGGCATTTTCGAGCGGGCCGAATGTCTTGCCTTGATCGGCCAGGCGCTTCACCTGGCGGTCTCCCCACGAATACTGGCCCAACCAGAGGACCGCCTGCTCCTCGGAATCGTCCAGACAGAAGATAGTTCGGGAAGCGGTTGACGGCAGGTCGAGTAACGCCGATGGTTCGGCGGCGTCGAGCCCGTCGAACTTGAGTAGTCGTTTGCCTTCTCGCCAGTTCTGCCCCTGAACCCATCGCCGACTGCGGTTGCGGTTCTGGTCGGCCCGGAGGGTCAGCACGAACACGGCACCGGTCTTGCGATGCACGGCCACCTGGTCCGGATGATCGACAGCGAGTTCATTGACCAGCTCGCCCTCGGGCGAGAACACGGCGATACGGCCGGCGGCGTTATCAGCCACATAGAGGTTGCCCTCACCATCCACAGCCAGTCCGCGCGGCTCGACCAGCCCGGCCGGCTCGGCGCCTGCCTCGTCGGGGTTCCCCAGGAAGACATCCGGCTCGCCCTTGGCGTCCCACGCGGTTCGTACCACTGCCGGGACCGGCACTCCGTCGTGGTTGCGATGGCCGGCGGCGTAGATTGTATCGCCGTCGGGCGACAGGGCAATCGAGAGGTATCCAGCGCCGCCCCATTCCCGCCGCACGATGAGCGGACCGAGGTAGTCGTCGCCGACACTGCTGTCCGGGCCGAGCACGATAACTCGCCGCTCTGTCCGGCGGAATCCGTGCGGGCCGTCGCCCATCGGGGCGTTCGCCGTGACCATCTTCCCATCGGGCCGGACGACGATGTTCTGTCTGCCGGCCGCCCCGGCCTGTGGGTATAAGCTGTGATTCGGGCCGTGATACACTAGCGGGACTTCGTCCCCGTCCTTCGTCGCGATCCACCGGACGCCGCTTCGCTGCTCCTCTTCGAGTTGGGCCGAGTAGGGCATAATCTGGCGGATATAGTTGCCTTCCCGATCGAAACGCTTGATCTCCATGCCCGGATAGTGGTCGTTCGGGGCCGACCATCTCGACATCACGTACAGGTTCCCGTCGCCGTCTGTCCCCAAGCCCACAGGAGTACCCTGGCTATGGGGCGAGGCCCCGATAAGCCGATCGAACTGCGGGCTGAGGCCCTTGCGAATTCGGGCCTTGAACGGCCCTCCTTCGGCCGGCTGTCCGTTGTCGTTGAGCCCGTCCCATTCGATGGCCTGGCGCAGTCCCCGCTGCAGCGGCTCCGGCGGTGGGTTGGCCCCGCCGATGACACCAGCGGCCAGGTGCCGGACAGGCGCTCCGTCGCTGTCGAGGATCGTCACCTCGACATCGGTCGGCCCGCTGACGGCAAAGGTCACTGTCAACCGGCCGTCCACCACTGCCGCCTCGGGCTCTGTGGTGAAGGTGACGTCTCCCATCGCGCATCCGACCGACATCAGAAGAATCATTAAAGCGATTTTCATCTTTCCCCTCCTGTTTCGGAAGCCGCGACCAAATACTTCGCCAGAGACTCAGGATATGGATAGTATACATCAACCACGATCCGCGTGCTATAGAACAGCCGGAAAAACTCGGAAACGCGCAGGCGGTAGTGCGCTCTTGGCACCGATGGCAGTGGAAAGGCAGGGTTGGCAGAGAACTCCGGAAAAATTGTCGATGGGGCTGACTATTCCCGTTCCTGTTGTTATAATATGGCAAACGTGGTCATCCCGGTCTCTGTGTGAGGTAGGAAATGAGGTCTTCCATATTCGTTCGACTTGCCGTTCGATGCCTGGCCGCGGCGTTGTTGCCGCTGCTCTCGTTTGCCGGTTGTCTGCAACTGGATACCCACGTGAAGCTTCACGAGGACGGGAGCGCCACGATTACCGAGCGCCTCCAGTTCTCCCGGCGGCTGCTCGAATATCGGGGCGAGGGCGTACCGGAAGAGGGGATCGAATCGCTTCTCCGCAGAGAGGCGATCCTCGAGCGGATGCGACACATGGGCGAAGGGATCGAGATGGTGAGTCACGAGGTCCGGGATGCCGACCGTGGTGCCCGCGAGGCGGTCAGCGTGTTCAAAATCCCTAAGTTGACCGATTTCAAGTACGTTTCGCCTTATGTCGGGGCGGGCAACTACGCGGAGCACCACGTCATCGAGTGCCGCGAGTGGCCGATGTTCGAGAATACGTGGGACGGCAGGCGAGCCGGGTGGATGGCTATCCAGTTCCGGGCACCCGGAGCCGGAAGCGGGCCGGAAGCCGGGCAGACAAGCCCTGCCGACGCACAGGTGTATCGCCATCTCCAGCCGGTCTTCCAGGACATGATGGACGGCCTGCATCTGAAGTTCACCTTCGAATGCTATAGCCCGGTCGTTGTCCGCAGGGCCGGGCAGCGAGCGGCGGGCACGCGACCGCGGAAAGCCCATCTCATCGACTTCGCGTGGGATAACAACGATCAGTCCGGCAGCGATTTCCTGGGTAACGAAGAGGTGATGATCGAGCTGCTTCAGATGTACTTCAACGGTCCCAATATGCAGCGGCAGAGCGGCTTTGCCGACAGCATCCCGTTGTTCCGCTTCGGCAACCGCGCCCCGGAGTTCTTGTTCCAGCCATCCCGCCACTACTTCGACGAGTATTTCGCGGGGAAAGACCTGAATTTCGGCCGGGCCGGGCAACGGCAGGCCGATCCGGAGCGTGATGTCTATCGCCCGGAGGCGGAAGAGAATGACGGGGAATAGCCGGGAGCAGGGGAGGGCGCACAAGCGAGGCGAAGTGCGGTAAAGCCCCCGATCCCCCGCTCCGTTCGGGCATCGGGCGGCCGGCGTCCCCAATCATTCGGTGGGGAGATCGTCCAGGGTGCCCTCCAGCCGTCGGGAACTGATGATTCGCCAGCGTCCGTTGTCCTTTCGCAACTCAATTCTGGCCCGATTGCGGCCGCCGGCTGTGAGCAGCTCCTGGCGGTTCTCGGGCGCGCCCCTGGGTGCGGCGGTGACGATCCCCCACACGTCTGCGACGGCCTCTCCGTTCTCGATGGATACGTCCATCCGCCGGATATCGACCTCGAAGTTTTCATATCTCTGGACCAGCCGGGCGAGGTAGGATATCGCCGTGCCCCGGTCGATCGGGGCGATCTCGCCCTTGTGGGCGTAGTCGGAGGCGAGGTTGCGCTGGAGGGCGATGTAGATTCGATGTGCCCGGCCGCTCTCCAGGGCTCCGGCACAATCTGTCACGGCCTTCCGGATTCTCGACTCGTCTGTGCGGAAGTACCGCCCGACGACGTGATATCCGGTGCCGGTCACTGCGGCGATGACGATGATCCAGAACAGAATCCGCCGGGTCATTGGCCGCCTCCTCCCGATGATAAATGTACGATCAGAATGCTGATGTCTGCGGGCGACACACCCGAGATACGCGATGCCTGCCCGATGGAGACGGGGCGGATCGCAGACAGCTTCTCGCAGGCCTCGCGGGTCAGCCCGCCGACCTTCGAGTAGTCGATGTCCGCGGGGATGCGCCTGGCCTCCATCCGCCGGAAGCGTCGGATTTCGTCCTGCTGGCGCCGGATGTAGCCCTCGTATTTCACCTCGATCTCGACCTGTTCCGCCGCTCCCTCGGTGAGGTCCATTCTGGCCAGTCCCTCGTCCAGTGCCTCGATGTTTTCGAAGTGGTTCTCGGTCCGGCGGAGCAGGCGCCTCAGCGTTTTTCCGTTATGGCGGTGTGTGGCCAGATAATCGTGGGTCTCTGCGATCTGGTCCTCCTTGCGCCGGAGCCGGTCGAACTGCTCGCCGGATATCAGCCCGCAGGCGTGCCCGTATGCCATCAGCCGCCGGTCGGCGTTGTCCTGGCGGAGCAGGAGCCGGTACTCTGCCCGCGACGTGAACATTCGGTACGGCTCTTCGGTCCCCTTGGTAACCAGGTCGTCGATGAGAACGCCGATGTATGCCTCGGCCCGCGTTAGGATAAGCGGCTCGCCCTCGAGCACGCCCTTCGCCGCGTTGATCCCCGCCACGATGCCCTGGCCGGCCGCCTCCTCATAGCCGGACGTTCCGTTGATCTGTCCGGCGAGGAACAGGCCGTCGATGCGCCGGCTCTCGAGTGTCGGGCCGGTCTGAGTGGGCGGGACAATATCGTATTCGATGGCGTAACCGTGACGGATGATGCGGGCGCGTTCGAGGCCGGGTACGGACCGGATCATCCGCTCCTGCACATCGCGGGGCAAGCTGGTCGCCAGGCCGTTGCAGTATATGAGTGGCGAATCTTCGCCCTCCGGTTCGAGGAAGATGAGGTGCGAGCTCTTGTCGGGGAAGCGCACGATCTTGGTCTCGACGGCCGGGCAGTACCGCGGCTCGGTGCTCGTGATCTGGCCGGTGTAGAGGGGAGCCCGGTCGAGGTTGTCGCCGATGATGGCGTGCGTCTCGGGCGTGGTGTGCGTGAGGTAGCAGGGCACGTCGGGCCGGTCGAGCTTCTCGGTGGCAAAGGAGAACGGCTTCGGCTCCGGGTCGCCGTACTGTTCGGTGACGGCGTCGAAGTCGAGAGTCGATCGTTCCAGTCGGGGGGGTGTGCCCGTCTTGAGCCGGCCCAGCTCGAGGCCGAGCGATTCGAGCGACAGAGATAGTTCGTTTGCCGGGGGCTCGTCGATTCGACCGGCCGGGGTCTGCTGGGGACCGAGGTGGATGATCCCCCGCAGGAATGTTCCGGTGGTGAGGACCACCCGCCGGCCGAGATACCGGCGCCCCCCCTTGCCCGAAACGCCGGTCACCCCCCGGTCATCGGTGAGGATGGCGGCGGCAGTGTCCTCGACGACATCGAGGTTGGGGCAGTGTTCGACCACGCGCTGCATAGTGCGTTCGTAGAGCATCCGGTCGACCTGGGCGCGGGGCGAGTGTACGGCGGGGCCTTTTTTCCTGTTGAGCATTTTGAACTGGATGCCGGTCGCGTCGGTAGTTCGGGCCATCTGCCCGCCCAGCGCATCGACCTCCCGAGCGAGTTGGCCCTTGGCCAGACCGCCGACGGCCGGATTGCAGGACATCCGGCCGATGGTGTCGCGGCGGATGGTCATCAGCAGCGTTCTTGCCCCCATCCGGGCGGCGGCTAATGCCGCCTCGCAGCCGGCGTGTCCGCCCCCGACCACCACCACATCGTACTTGCCGTGCTCCATTGGCACCCGCCCGTTGCCCGGCCCCTACAGGTTTGTCAGCTTGAGGATGTCGTTCAGGGTGACGAATGCCATCAGGGCCAGGAGGGCGATGAGGCCCGCGTACATGATGGCTCCCATCACCCGGTCGGGCAGCGGCTTCCCCCGGATTTTCTCGATGCCCAGGAATGCCAGGTGCCCGCCGTCCAGAACAGGCAGGGGGACGAGGTTGATGATGCCCAGGTGGACGGTGACCATCACCAGGAACTCGATAAACGTGGTGAAACCCGCCTCGGCGGTGTACCGCGTTGCCGTGACGATCATCACCGGGCCGGACAGCATCTCCATCGAGAGGCGGCCCGTGACCAGCATATAAAGCGACCGGACGGCCAAGCTCATCCACTGCCCGGTCTCGACGATGCCCTGCCACAAGGCGGCGACGGGACGGCCCGGATCGACCGTGCGGGTCATGTCGAGCCGGGGAGCGAGCCCGATCTGACCCCGGTACGCTCGCACGGCCGTAACGGCAGCCGTCATCTCCTCGCCTTCCTGTTCGACAGTCACCGTGTATCGGTCGGGGGCAGCGCCCTCCCGATACTCCGCCAACTCGTGCAGATGCACGGGGTCCGGCCAGTTCATAATCTCCGGCTGTGTCGATCCGTTGGCCGGCTCGCACTTCAGCAGGATGGCCCCGACCTTGATCCCGGCCTCAGCCGCCGGTGCGCCGTCGATGAACCCTCGGACCACCGGGTGCTTGGAACGGGCGACACCCAGGACATCGTGAATGTCCATGCCGGGCTCGAGCGTGACGTTCACCGTCTCGGGCGGCCCCGCTTCTCCGTCGTCTCTGTTCCGGCGAACGGTGAGCACAACCTCACCGGGCGCCGCGTTCAGGATCAACTGCTTGAGCACGTGCCAGTCTTGCACCTCTTGGTCGTTGACCGCGGCGATGGTGTCGCCGGTCTCGAGGCCCGCCCGGTCGGCGGGGAAGTTGGGCCGTACCGGCCCCAGCCGGCTCGGCCAGAGGGCGATGATGCCCAAGCTCCAGTATGGGGTTTTGTTCGTGGCGACGTCGAGCGTCCTCCGCTCGCCGTCCGGGGTGACGAGCTCGACCGGCAGCGTGGTGTTCGGGTTAAGCTGCGCCGTTCGCCGGAAATCCTGCCAGGCGTGTACGCTCGTCTCGCCGATGCGCAGCAGCCGGGAGCCGGGCTCAATTCCCGCCTGGTGTGCCGGGCTGCCCGGTTCAATATACCCGACGATCGTGGTTACGTATCCCGCGCCCTGCCTCATAAACTCTTGGCTGATGTCGATGCGTCCCTGCTCGGGTGTGGTGAGCTCGATTTCGCTGGTTTCGCCGTCTCGGTCGACGCGAAGGACGATGTCTCCGCCCTTG
>PWKM01000193.1 GCA_003559755.1 Planctomycetota bacterium | reverse complement strand
GATGGCCAACCAGGGCTATGAAGAGGCCGAGATACTCGAGCGGCTGGCCATGCTCACAGACGAAGAGGTCGCCAAGCTGGCCGATGATCCGGTGGCGATGGAAGCGGGCGCAAAGCTCCCCATCGCAGCCACCGTGGCCCTCATCGGTATCGGCATCATCGCTGTTGTCGCCCTGGTCACCGCAATGGGCGAATAAGCAGCGGCAGTTGCTGATCTGAATTGCAACTTTCCGATGGGCGGGGCCACGAGCGGTCCCGCCCGTCGTTTCTCTGAAAACCGAGCCCGACTCGAAACGATTGACCTGATGTTCAGATCAAGATTATTCCGCCACGCCATCGCAGTCGCCCTGCTCGCCGCCGGCTGTGCCACGGTCGATGTGCCGGACCTCGAGCCGGTGGGCAGAGAGCGGGTCATGCTGGACGATGTGGAGTATTCCCCCCAGCGGGGCGATGACGACTGCGCCGTGGCCTGCGTGACCACCGTCCTTCGACATCTCGGCTCCGACCTGGCCTTCGAAGAGATCGACGAGGGGCTGAAACGTGTGGAAGGCGGCGGGGTGATACCGGTCGAAATCCTCTTTTTCGCCCGGATGCACGGCTATCGGGTGACCCTGCTCGACAGCGGGCTGAATGATCTGAGGCAGCGGCTGACGGCCGGACGCCCGCTGATTCTACTGCTTCACTATATGCCCCGAGCCAACCGCCGGCTCGCCGGCCTGCCCGGCCACTATGTGGTGGCGGTCGGGTTCGACGACGCCACCCGGGAGGTCATCGTCCATTCCGACACCAGCTCGTTCCAGCGAAAATCCTACCGCTCTCTCCAGCGGCGCTGGTCCGAGTCCGACTTCCTCGCCATACAGATCGACCGCTGAGCCCAGAGGGGTCCGTCCCGCATTCTGCCATCTCGGCATTCCCATTTGTTCCCGAAAAAGCGGAAGTCAAACTTGCAGCATCGCCTATAATGAGTTATCATCCCTGCCGTAGTGTCACAGGTTGCCTTGAGCCGAAGGTGATGTTACAGCCGCAGATAACACGAGTTGCGACAGCTTGCGCGGGGAGAATACGGCTGTCGGCAATCCACACATTTCCCTTTCTTCCCTAATCGAGTGAACATATGTTTCGCCAGGGAGGCAACTCCTCCTCGAACGGTCAGGGCCCATCGAACAGCGGGCCCGGTGACGACGCCCCTGCTCCCGGTGTACGGGAGCGCTCGGACCTCGATGCCGACGATCTGAATCGGCTGGAATCGCTGACCGGCGGTTCGGCCGTATGGGCCGTCGTCGATTCCGACCTGCTGTTCTCCGGCCAATACGGCCATAACCAGCTCATCCTGTGCGAGGATGCCCTGTTTGTCATCGAGGATGACCAGGTGGCTCGCACGGTCGCGTTGGACGACGTGGCTGCGGCGTACTGCAAGGATTTCGTGGGCAACGGGGTCCTCGAGGTCCGGCTCTCCAACGACCGGCAGGTCGAGCTGCTTCGTTATTCGAAGACGATATCGGACGCCTGCCAGGAGATCGCGCGGCGAGTCAACAATCGGATTTCGGTCTCCGAGGACGAGTTGGAGGCGCACGCAGAAGAGGTCGCCAAGGTGGCCGGGCCGAAGGATCACGGCGATGCCTACCGCTGCCCCAACTGCGGGCACCCGCTGCGTACGCCGTCCGACGCCTGCCCGCGGTGCACCAAGTCGGGCGAGGTGATGCTCCGCCTGGCTCGGGAGATGCGACACCATTGGAAGCTGGCCCTGGCGGGGATGCTGCTTTCGATGTTGTTCACCGCGATGACACTGGCCCCCGGCCTGCTGGTGCGGGAGTTGGTCGACGGCCCGCTCCGCCCGGTCGAGGAAGTCACGGAGCCCGAAACGGGCACCGAGTTGTATTACGCGAGCCAGGAGGCGGCAGAGCAGGACCGGGCAGAACGCCGGCGTCATCTTTACGGGATCGTCGCCCTGTTCGCCGGCTTTGTTGTCGTCCGCGGAGTTGCCGCATATTATCGCCTCCGAACTATGGGCACCTTGGGCAGCCGGGTAATTACCGATCTGCGTGACCGGCTGTTCCGGACCTTCCAGCGGCTCAGCTTGAGCTATTACGACCGGGAGCACACCGGCCGGATCATGGCCCGGCTGTTGACCGACGCCCGCGAGGTGCAGCGGTTCGTGGTCCAGGGCATCCAGCAGTTGGTAATCCATCTGCTGACGATCGTCGGGATTATGGTGATTCTTTTCTACTGGAACTGGCAGTTGGCGGCCATCGCCCTGTTGCCGATCCCGGTGGTCGTCCTTTTTTCACGCTATTTCTCCCGTAAGTTCCGGGCCATCTTCCGTTCTCTCCGTCGGAAGTTCGCCGCCATGTCGGGCACGGTCAACGAGGTCCTGTCCGGGATGCGGGTGGTGAAATCCTTCGGCCAGGAGGAGCGGGAGATCTCCGGCTTCAATCGGCGGAATCTGAACGTACACAACGCCCGTATCCAGGCGGTGATGGCCCGGTCTCGGTTCGGGCCGGTGATCGGGCTGCTCATCCGGCTGGGCGTCGTCGCGGTGTGGCTCATCGGCGGACTGCAGGTTGTGGGCGGGACGGTTTCGCTGGGCACGCTGATGCTCTTCATCACCTACATGAACCAGTTCTACAACCCGGTCAGGCAGCTTGTTGACATGGTCGAGACGTTCCAGGAGAGCGCGACGGCCGCCGAGCGAATTTTCGACATTATGGACATGCCGTCCGAGGTGTCCGACCACGAAAACGCCCTGACCCCGGCCACCCTCGAGGGCAAAGTCGAGTTCGAGGACGTCTCGTTCGGGTACAGCGAGGGCGAGCGGGTTCTCAAACACATCAACCTCAAGGTCGAGCCGGGCGAGATGATCGGGCTGGTCGGCCAGACCGGCTCGGGCAAGAGCACGCTCGCCTCGCTGGTCTGTCGGTTCTACGACCCGACTCATGGCCGCATCCTGATTGACGGTCACGACCTGCACGACCTGAAGCTGCAATGGCTCCGCCAGAACATCGGGATGGTTCTGCAGGACCCGTTCCTGTTCGCCGGGACCGTTCGGGACAACATCGCCTACGGCAAGCAGGATGCGTCGGAGGCGGAGATCATCCAGGCGGCGATGGCCGCCAACGCCCACGAGTTCATCATGAACCTGCCCGACGGATACGACACCCCGGTCGGCGAGCGGGGGGTGATGCTGTCGGGCGGCGAGAAGCAGCGGGTCTCCATCGCCCGGGCGATCCTGAAGAACCCCGCCATCCTCATCCTCGACGAGGCGACCTCGGCGGTCGATACCGTCACCGAGGCGCTCATCCAGGAGGCGATGGACCGGCTGGTCGAGAACCGGACCACGTTCGCCATCGCCCACCGGCTGTCCACCCTCCGGAACGCCGACCGGCTGATCGTCCTCGAGGACGGCGAGATCGCCGAACAGGGCTCGCACGAGGAGCTGATGGACAGCAATGGGATGTACGCCGAGCTCTGCCGCACCCAGGCCGAGTTCGCCACGCGAATCAAAGTCAGTTGAAACCAGGAGAACAACGCAGGTGACCACGTCTGAAACCGACTTTCTGATCGCGGCGGAACGAGCACACTTCCGGCGAGGCGAGGACGACCGAATTGTCCTCGACTACGACGGGAGCCGGACTCCGGTCTCCCGCATCGTCGCCGCGTTCCCGCTGAGCGACCGGAACAAGATGATCTCTGTCCGAGACACCGAGGGGGTGGAGATCGGCATCCTCGACCATATCGGCCGGCTCGACCCCGAATCGCGGTCTATCGTCGACCACGAACTGGAACGCACGTATTTCATGCCCCGGATCACCGACATCAGGGACATCACCGAGACGCTGCAGGTCGTCGATTGGGATGTCGAGACCGACAAGGGGCCGCGCCGGTTCCAGGTGCGGGGGGTTCGCCGGAACATCCGGCGCATCGGCCGGCGCCGGGTGGTGGTCAAGGATGTCGATGGCAATCGCTACGAGATACGTGACTGGTCGGCCCTGTCGCGCGACGCCCAGATGCTGCTCGAGCCCTACCTCTGGCGGTAATCCGCCCGCCGGTCAACCGTCCTCGCCGTGTTTCGGCCCAGGTCCTCCTCGTTCGGCCGCCGGTAGCCGTATCGCTCGCGGAGCAGCCGCTCGATGAGAAACGGGTCTTTCTCCAGGGCATCCCGCACTTGTTCCAGCCGGGCGTTTTCCACGCCCAGCCGGGTCACCTGTTCCTCCAGTTGCCGGACCTCGCCGTGCAAACGGACGGTCTCTCGCTGCGTGGCCAGAGCCCACTGCACGATGAGCACAGCGGCGGCGGCGTAGAAAACGTACCGGATCAGCGATTTGGCCCACTCTTCCAATGTATCAACCGCTATGGTCTGTTTTGTCGGACGGCCCCCGGCGGCCTGAGGTCGAGGCCGTATTCCCGGGCAGCCCGTATCAGGCGGTCGTGCTCCGATCGCTCGGCGATCTGCAGCCGTAACCGGCGGCGCTCTTCCAGCAGTCTGCTTCGCTGGCCGCGCAGGTGAGTCAGTT
>PWKM01000006.1 GCA_003559755.1 Planctomycetota bacterium | reverse complement strand
CCGGAGCCGCAGCCGGCGGAAGAACGGGTTCTTCTCGGGCGGTGCCTTGACGGCGCCCGCCGTCAGATCGTCCCAATCGACCTCGATGGGCTCGCACTCCGGGTGCTCCCCCCCGCCGAGCCCGGTCTCCGGCCCTTGCACGTGCTTCACCGCGTCCAATCGCGGTGCCAGCGGTCGTAGGCCGATACACTCGCCCGATTGCGGGAGCCGGACGTATTTGAACTCGGGTGCCGGCATCACCGCGTTCCTCGACCGCACATCGAGCACATGGAGCGGAACGGCCGAACTCTCGCCGATCCGGAACAGCAGCGTCGGCCGCCGTCCGCCGGGATAATCGAGCTGTGCGACGTCGCTCGCCTCGATGTGCGCCTCCTCGACGACGCCGTCGGCGAGTTCGTCCTGGACGCGGCGGTGGAGTTCCCTATGCTCCGCACGCCGTGCCAGGAACCGTCGGGTGGACGCGGCGAGGATGATGAGCGCGACGATCGCCCCCGCCGCGACGAACGGGAGCAGTGCCGGATCGGTCTCTCCCGGCAGGACCGGCCGCTTCGGCCGCCACATGTACACAGCGGTCAGGCATACCACGGCCACGGCAAGGTACCCGAAGGTCACGGGATACCACTGCCAAAAGGTGACCGGACGGGTCAGCCGCTCGACGGCTTCGCGTTCGTCCGGCTCGATGGGGCGTTCTCGGAAGGGGGAGTTGGGCTGTTCACTCATCACGGGCCTCGGGCTCGGGCGGTCGCACCGGCGGAAGCGAGCTCGCTGTCGCAAACGCCCGCCGGCCGTCAGGACATCCTGCCGCCCGCAGAAACGTCAACCCCGATTATCTGGCGAAACCCGGGCCGAGTCAAGCCGCGGCATTTCCGGCTGAAAATGCGGAAAATTACGTGACATTGCCCCCGGACTTTCCGATAATAGGCATGTCGGCGTTGTTGGAACGATATTACCAGCCACAGGGAGGTGTGTTGATGAGACGGCTTCTGCTTCTGTTGGTCACATTGGCCATTTTCGCAGCGGGTTGCAGTTGGTCGGAGATCATCCCCTGGTCGATGTAAGCTCCGGGGGAATCCGATCGAGAAGCTCTTCCGGGGATGAGACTTGCGGCCCGGCGAGCCGGGCCTGCATCAGGTCAGCCGCACTTCCACGCCGGCCGCGCTCAGGTGCCGCTTGATCTCGGAGATCGTGTATTCGCCGTAGTGGAGGATCGACGCCAGGATCGCGGCGTCGGCCCGGCCGTCGGTAAAGACCTCGGCGAGGTGTGCGGGCGTGCCGCCGCCCCCGGAGGCGATCACCGGGATGCCCACCGCCTCGGCCATCCGGCGAGTCAGCTCGATATCGAAGCCCTCGGTGGTCCCGTCGCGGTCGATGCTGTTGACGCACAGCTCGCCCGCCCCCAGTTCCACGCCCCGCTTCGCCCACTCGATGGCATCGAGGCCGGTGTACGTCCGCCCGCCGTCGATCACGATCTCATAACCGCTCGGGGTCCCCTCCGTCGGCCCGACCTGCTTCACCTGCATGCTGAGCACGATGCACTGATTTCCGAACGCGCGGGCGCCGTCGGCGATGAGCTGGGGGTTCCGCACCGCCCCGCTGTCGATGCTGACCTTCTCCGCGCCCGCGAGCAGGACCCGCCGGAGGTCGTCCGGCGACCGCAGCCCGCCGCCGACCGAGAAGGGGATGAATATCTCCCGGGCGACCGCCCGGACCACGTCGATGAAGATGTCCCGCCGCTCGTTGCTCGCGGTGATGTCGTAGAACACGATCTCGTCGGCACCCTGCTCGTAATACTCCCGGGCCATCCGGACCGGGTCCCCGACGTCCACGTTCCCCTCGAACCGCACGCCCTTGGTGACCTTTCCCGCTCGCACGTCCAGGCAGGGGATGATCCGCTTGGTCAGCATACCAATCCTTATGATCCGGCGGGGCCGGCGGTGACGCCGTCCCAACGGCAGAAGTTATCCAGCATCCTCAGCCCGATCGGGCCGCTCTTCTCCAGGTGGAACTGGGTTGCGACCAGGTTCCGTTCGCCCACGACACAGGCGAACGGCTCGCCGTAGCTCGACCGGGCAAACACGAGCGAATCGTCGGCCGGCTCGGGGAAATACGAGTTGACGAAATAGAAGTGCGAGCCGTCGGGCACCCCGTCGAAGAGCGGGTGCGGACGCTCGAAGCGGACCCGGTTCCAGCCGATCTGCGGGACCTTGAGCCCCGGCCCTCCGGCGAACCGCCGGACCCTGCCCGGCAGGATGCCCAGGCACTCGGCGTCGTCCTCCTCGCTCCGTTCGAAGACAATCTGTATGCCGATGCAGATGCCGAGCATCGGCGTGCCCGCCGGAAACACCTCGTCCCGGAGCACCCCGTCCAGCCCGAGCCGACGGAGGTTCTCCATCGTGGAACCGGCGGCGCCGACGCCGGGGAAGATCACCCGGTCGGCGGTGCGAATCACGTCGGGATCGTCGGTGATCGCCACCTCGTGGCCGAGGTGCTCGACGGCCCGCAGCACACTCTGGAGGTTGCCCGCCCGGTAGTCGATGATCGCAATCACAGCAGCCCCGCCAGCGTGTCCCTGATGTCCGCCGCGACCGCCTCGCGGGACCGGCCCGCGTCCAGCCGGACGATCCGTTCGCCCTCCCCCTCCAGCAGGTCGGCGATCCGCAGGTAATTCGAGCGGACGCGGGTGAGCATCTCGGCGTTCTCGAAGACCTCGCGGGGCGAGTTCTCGAACAGCTCGCGCGGGGTGATCCGCTCCTCCGCCTGCACGATGTCGAGGTCGAGCAGGAACGTCAGGTCGGCACGCCGCACCTCGTGGTTCATCGCCCGGACCAGGTCGAGGTCGTAGTCGATCGATTGATACGCGAACGACGACAGGTAGCACCGGTCGCTGACCACCCACTGCCCGGCCTCCAGAGCGGGGGTGATGACGGCCTGCATGTGGTGCATCCGGTCGGTCGCAAACAGGAGTGCGAAGAAATGCGGGGCCAGTTGCTCGCCCTCGCAGCCGGGCATCTGCCGGGCGAGAGCCTGCCGGATGAGCTTGCCGACGGGCAGGTCGGTCGGCTCGCAGGTCTCGACCACGTCGACCCCCTTCGAGCGCAGCCAAGCCGCGGCCACCCGCGCCTGGGTGGTCGTGCCCGACCCGTCGATCCCTTCGAAAACGATGAATTGTCCCCGGCTCATCTGCTCCTCGCGGACCGGCTGGAACCATACACTGGGCGGCCGGACGCCCCGGCGGCCGCGGGCTGGAGTCCGCCCTCGGCACATCGGGCACGCCCGTGCCCCACGCCGCTGCACAATGTACCGATTCCGGCCGTTCGAGGCAAGGGGAACCGGGAAGGAGTTTCCGTCACAGTTTCACGTCGTCGGCCTTGCAACGCGGGGGCGTTCATCGTCGTCGGACAATTTGGCCGTATGCCGCCGCCTTCGCCTTTGAGAAAACTCTTTCGCTTTTCTGCTTGACATAGCGAGCCGAGTTTGATGATAATCTTCGGTGAAGGAAGCACTGGCGGGCCTTGCTCAATTCCGTTGTCGTGGTGGGGACGCAGAGCAAGTACGGGAAGAGGAGGGGCTGGCGCTGCGTTATGTACGGACGATCGGTCGGATTCTGGTGGTGTGTCTGGCGGCGCTGGCGGTCGGCGGGTGCCGGAACGATAATGACGACCCGCCTGCCCTGCCCCCGGAAGAAGCTGTTGTGCCCGAGCTCCCTCTGGAAGAACCGGCCCAGCCCCCGGAAGAACCGGAAGACGACGACCCGTGGGGGGTTGCCGAGCAAGAACCCCGCGAATTTAATTCTGAACTCCCGCTGAGGGTGTTCATCCTCCACTTGGACGAGGATGGATGGCCTAAAGGAGACGAAGATGAAGTTGACAATATCCACGAGATCCGAGTTGATAAACAACGAAAACTGCTCGGGACGACCCCGGCGGCGGAACCGCTCGCCATTCCCGGCGGTGTCTTGTGGTGGGTTGAACCGACAGGCGACTTGTCGATGCCGGCGCTGGCGGCCGAGATCGAGACGAAGGGAATCCCCGGTGTACGGCTGGGGCTGAGGGGGGGCGCGGATAGACCGGGACCTGGCCCACCTTCAGGGTCTGACCGGGTTGCGGTTGCTTGACTTGAGTTACACGCAGGTCACGGACGCGGGGCTGAAACACCTCCGCGGCCTGACTCAGTTGCGAGGACTTTGGCTGACATTTACACAGGTCACGAACGCGGGGCTGGATCACCTACGCGGCATGACCCAGTTACGGTGGCTTCTTCTGGGAAGAACACAGATCACGAGCGCTGGGCTGGTGCGCCTCCGCGGCATGACCCGGCTGCAAGTGCTTTCTTTGGAAAGGAATGGGCGCACGGGCGCGGGGCTGGCCCACCTCCAGGGTCTGACCCGGTTGCGGTCGCTTGACTTGAGTTACACACAGGTCACGGACGCTGGACTGGAGCACCTACGGGGAATGACCCAGTTGCGGTGGCTTTGGCTGGACGGCGAACGGGTCGAGGGCGCCGGGCTGGTGCACCT
>PWKM01000151.1 GCA_003559755.1 Planctomycetota bacterium | reverse complement strand
TGACCGACGCATCCAGTGCGGCTGCGATGTCGGCCGCGGGCACACGCGGTTCCCGGCTGGCCGCCAGGAACGCGGCCGCGTGGATTCCGAGTGCGGCGGCATCCGACACTTTCAGGATCGTCTGCATGTTCGTCTCCTGCTAATACGGTATTATAGTACCACTATGCCGGTACTGTGTCAAGCCCCCAATCCCAATTTTTCGCGCCCGCGTTGCCGACCGGCAAACCGTATCCCAAAAACGGGAGACGGGTTGACACAAGTCGTTCGGCGGGCTATACTCCGAGTAATAAGGTAGGAGTAATAGACGAGGGACGATGAAATTATCGACACGGACGCGATACGGTACGCGAGCGATGGCCGAGTTGGCCGACGCCTACGGTGAAGGTCCTGTGCCGGTGCACACACTCGCCGCCAATCAGAACCTGTCCGAGAAATATCTCGAACAGATTATGGCGCCGCTGAAGGCGGCCGGACTGGTCAAGGCGGTGCGTGGGCCGGGCGGCGGATATGTCCTCGGCCTGCCGCCCTCCGACATCCACCTGTCCGATATCTACCGCGTGTTCGAGGGTTCCCCCGCCCCGGTCGAATGTGTCGACGACCCGGAGAGCTGCCCGCTGTACGAAGATTGTCCCACGCGGCCGTTCTGGGGCGAGCTGAAGGAGGCGATCGAAGGGGCCCTCAGCCGCACCACGCTCCAGGACCTGCTGGACCGCTGGGGGAAATCCGAGCATCACTGACGTGCCCGTGTGCGAGGTATAACGGGAAACGGGGGCGTCGGAGCCGCGAGCCGAAACTCGGACGTGACGAGCCGAACCACTCCCACACCATAAGCGAACCGATGGGAGACCGGGCCGGAAGGGGGCCGGTCACCTCGCCCCGTACTTGAGCCCCGCCTCGATATAGCGGACCGCGTTCGCGGTAAACCGCTCGGTGTGCTGTTCGTGCGGAGGTGCGGACACGTCGAGGACAGTCCGTTCCTTCCCGCCGTCCTCGATGGCGCGGCGGACCTTCGCCTCGATGTCGTCCGGTTCGCACATCTCCATGTCGGCGAACTGGATGTTCCCGTAGAGCGTCATCCGGTCTCCGACCAGGCGGCGGGCGTCGGCGAACTCGATGTCGCCCTGCGGGGGCGGCTCGACCGGGTCGGTCGAATCGACCCCCATCTCGAGGAACAGCGGCAGCAGCCGGCCGACCTTGCCGTGGCAATGGACGTGGATGATCGCCTCGGGATCGTGCTCCTTGATCAGGCGCATGATCTCGCCGTCGTAGGGCACGATCAGTTCGTCCCACTGCCGCGGGCCCATCATCGGCGGGCAGGCCCGTTCGATCCCGTTGAAATGCCAGACCGGGCCGACGCCCTGGTCGAGCAGGAACGCGACCTTTTCGCGGACCCGGTCGAGCCAGGCATCGGCGAGCATCCGGAGCAATCCCGGCTCCAGCGCGATCCATTCGAGCATCTGCTGATACGGCATCATCCCGACCAGCATCGCCACCATCGAGGTGATCCCGGTGCCGCCCAGCGTCTCGCGCCCCGCCGCCGTCCGATGCTGCCGGAGTTCGTCGTACTCCGACGGGTCCGGCGGGTCGAACCGATAAGGAACGCTCAGCATCTTCTCCACGTCCTCGGGCGACTGGATCGGCTTGACGCGGTCCCATTGGGTCTCGATCCCTGCGTCCTTGTCGAACGACCAGAAGAGGTCGCCCTTCGGTGTATGGAGAACGGTGGTGTGCCGGGTGCGGCTCGGGCTGAACTGCTCGGCGGGCAGTTCCTCGCGGAACCGGGCCGGTGCCAGAAGGAACCGCCAGTATTGAACGCCGCCAAAGACGCCGGGCCATTGGACCGTGTTGAACGGCGGGGTCGGGTCGCAGTGCTCCTGGACAAGCCGCGCGACCTCCACGAATTCGGGCCGACCGCGCCAGCCGTCGGGCCGGTCCGCGTCGATGTCGCCGGTCGGGCTCCAACTGATGGGCGAGCCGATCGGAATCCGGTCCGCCGTGCCCAGCCCATAGGCGGCCAGCACCCGCCTTGTCGATTGTGCCACATCTGCCATTACAGAGTCCCTCGTTCAGGGTGTTCCGGACGTGCCAAGTGTAGCGCATGCCCGCGCGAAGGCAAGTGTGTCGGAGCCGGATCGGGTTGCGGAGGCCCCCCGTCAGGTGGTGGATGAAGGATCGAAACTGAGTGTTCCCGTCTGGAATATGCCGCCGATCCGGGCCTTATCAGGCCGCCCAAGCCCCCGTGCTGGCCGTCTCGCCCTATTCGAGGTCGTCCTCCTCGTCCCCTTCTTCGCCCTCCTTTTCCTCATCCCCGGGCTCTTCATCGTCGGCCGTCTCCGGTTCATCGGCGGGCGGCGTACTCTCGGTATCCAACGTCTCGCGAATCCGGCAATAGGCCATGATGGGCAGGACGGCGAGCATCCCGGTGCCGAGCAGGAGCAGGCCGAGCGAGGTGTCGCTGATCCCGGTGTAATGCCTGAACTCGCGGATCATCGCGTAAAACACGGGTGCGACGAACAGGGATATGAGCACGACGAAGATGCCGCCGACGATGGGGAGGGCCATCGGGATCATCACGTCCGAGCCGCGTCCGGTCGCCGTGAGCACCGGGATGAGCGCGAGGATCGTCGTCGCGGAGGTCATCAGACAGGGGCGGACACGCCGGAGTGCCCCGTCCATTGCCGCCTCACGTATTTCGGGGACGGTGTCGGGGTCCCGGTCGCGGAAGACCTGGTTCAGGTAGGTGACCATGACCACCGCGTCGTCCGAGGCGATCCCGAACAGGACGAGGAAGCCGACCCAGATGGCGACGCTCAGGTTGATGAGGTCGCCGGACCCGTCCGGCATCTGGAACAGGTGGCGCATGTTCACCCCGAACACCTCGAAGTTGAGGAACCAGGGCTGGTTGTAGCACCAGATGAGGATGAACCCGCCCGCCCAGGCGACGATGATCCCGCTGAAGACCAGGGTGGTGAGCGGGACCGATTTGAACTTGAGGTAGAGGATGACAAAGATGATGAACAGCGAGAGCGGCAGCACGACCTGGAGCCGCTGTCGGGCGCGGAGTTGGTGCTCGTAGTTGCCGGCGAACTCGATGTCGGTCCCCAGCCGGTCGAATTCGCCCGCTGCCTCCTTCTCTGCCAGGAACGCCTGGGCGGACTCGACGACATCCACCTCGGCATATCCGGGCCGGCGATCGAACGTCACGTAGCTGACCAGGTGGGTGTCCTCGCCCTTCAGCATCTGCGGACCCCGCACGTATCGGAGCTCGGTCAACTGGCCGAGCGGGACCTGGGCGCCGCCCGGGGCGGATACCAGAATCTGTGCGAGCTCCTCGATCTGGTCGCGCAGCTCCCGCTGATAGCGAACGCGAACGGGATACCGCTCGCGGCCTTCGACGGTCGTAGTCACCGCCCTCCCGCCGATGGCGATTTCGATGACATCCTGTATTTGCCGGACACTGATGTTGTGCCGTGCGATCTCGTCGCGGTGGACGTCGATCTCGATGTAGGGCTTGCCGACGACCCGGTCGGCGGTGACGGTCTCGGCGCGGACGCCGGGCACCTGCTTGAGGAGCTCCTCGACGCGGAGTCCGACCCGCTCGACGGTCTCCGGATCGGGTCCCTTGATCTTGGCCCCGATCGGCGCCCGCATCCCGGTTTGCAGCATGACCAGACGGGTCTCGATCGGGTGCAGCTTCGGGGCGTCGGTCGTCCCCGGCACTCTCACTGCTTCACGGATCTCCTCCCAGATGTCGTCGGGCGAGCGAATGTGTTCGCGCCAGTTGCGGTATGGCTGGCCCCGCCGGTCCTCGATCAGTTCGCCCTGATCGTCGCGAACGAACGCGTCGGCCTCCCGGTCGTACTTGAATCGTAGCACATGGCCGGCCGCATCGGTCTTGTACTCCGGCTTGTAATTGATGACAGTCTCGATCATGGAGACGGGGGCCGGATCGAGGGCGCTTTCGGCCCGGCCGATCTTGCCCACGGCGAGTTCCACCTCGGGGATGGCGGCGAGCGCCCGGCCCTGGATTTTCAGCACGTCGAGCGCTTCGCCGATCGACGCATGCGGCATCGTCGTCGGCATGAGCAGGAACGAGCCCTCGTCCAGCGACGGCATAAACTCACGGCCCAGGCCGGGGAAGGTCTCGGACAGCCCGGTCCAGACCGTCCCCTCGCGGATCGCCTCCGAATCGCGCCCGACGGCGCCGGCCACCGCGGGCACCGGGCTGAACAGGGTGTCGAAGCCCAGCCAGGCCAATCCCCCCAGCACGATGACGGCTGCCGGGATGCAGAACAGGACCAGTTTGTAGGCGAGGAACCAGCGGAGCACCGGGCCGTACACGTGACGGAACAGGTGGAAGAACAAGAGCAGGCCGCCGAACAGGACGCCGATGAACAGGAAGTTGCGCACGAACCCGAGCTCCGGGCCGAGCAGATACCGGTGCCTGGTGAGCAACACCACCACGATGAGGACCGCCGCGGCGATCGCGGTCGGCTCGGCCCACCGGGTAATCCAGCCGGGAAGAAATTCCGCCACCAG
>PWKM01000050.1 GCA_003559755.1 Planctomycetota bacterium | reverse complement strand
GGCCTCGAACAACTCGTCGTAGTCCGCGTACTCGCGGAGAAGGACGTATTGGCCGTGACGCCAGCCATAGTCCCTGTTGAACAGCGTGCCCTGGGCGGTCACCCCCGCCGAGACCTCGGTGACGCGGAAGAAATAGTGCTTGTCCCCGGCCTGGAACAGGGGACTGACCTGACCGACGGGGATTCGGAACAGGAGTTCCGCGACCGCATCGGGCAGCGTGGCGTCGGGAGCGGGCAGCGTCAACCTGTCGAGCACGTCGGCGGCGTTCTGCTCGTTGAACGAGCCGGACAACTGGTAGGTCAGCGGCGGGTCGGTGCTTTCTGCCGCAGTGGCGAGCGCCCTTCGCCAGCGATCGCCCTCACGGGCCGGCTCGGGGATGGCCTCGATTTGCTGATGGGCTTCCCGGGCCAGTTGAGCGGCGAGCCGGCGGGCCCGGAGCGCCCGGTATTCGTCGCGGACGGCCGCCTCGACGTCCTCGAACGGCTCGTCGCGGTGTTCCGATTCGGTCCGGTGGAACTGGCGGACCTCGTCGGCGTCGAGTTCGATGTCGTCTGCCAGGTCGTCCGGGTCGGCCAGGACGTATTCGATCCGCTGGTTGTATCTCGGGCGTTGCCGCATCATGCGGTTCACGGCGTCCGAGCTCGCCCGGACCCCTTCTTCCCGGGCGGCCCTCACCAGCAGGTAGGTGTTGAAGATGTGTTCGCCCTCCTGCGTTTCCATGTCGGTCCGCACGAAGTTCAGCCCGAGCCGCAGCCACCGGCTCCTGAAATCGTCTATGCCGGCGCGGGTAACGTCGCGCCCGAATATCCGTCCTTCGATCTGCGGCTGTCCGCGCTCGGTGAAGACGCCCATGGGGATGACGAAAATCACCATCAGGAACGCGGCCAGCACGACCAGCAGGTGTTTCTGGTATTTATCGAGAAAGTTTCGCATGCTGCCGAACATGAAGCCGGCCCTCCGATCAGAATTGGTTCAGGAACCGCACGTCGTTCTCGTAGAACAGGCGGATGTCGTTGATGCCCAGCCGGGTCATCGCCATCCGGTCGATGCCGATGCCGAAGGCGAACCCGGTGTACCGCTCGGTGTCGTATCCCACGTGGCGGAAGACCTCGGGGTCCACCATCCCGCAGCCGAGCATCTCGATCCAGCCCGACTGCCCGCACACCGAGCATCCGGAGCCCCGGCAGAACGGGCAGGAGACGTCGACCTCGGCGCTCGGCTCGGTGAACGGAAAGAAGGAGGGCCGGAACCGGGTCCGGGTGTCGGCCCCCAGCACCTCCTGCATGCCCATGGTGAGCACGGCTTTCAGGTCGGCGAACGAGACGCCCTCGTCGACGTACAGGCCCTCGAGCTGGAAGAACATCGGGTAGTGGCTGGCGTCGACGGTATCGGGCCGGAAGACCTTGCCCGGGGCGATGATGCGGACCGGCGGCTCGCGCTGCTCCATCACCCGAATCTGGACGGGCGAAGTGTGGCTGCGCAGCAGGTGCTCGTCGTCGATGTAGAGCGTGTCGAAGGCGTCGCGCGACGGGTGGTCGGTCGGGATGTTCAGGGCGTCGAAGTTGTGGTATTCGTCCTCGATCTCCGGCCCGTAGGCGGTCTCGAACCCCAGGCGGGCGAAGGCCTCGACCAGCTCGTCGTAAATCTGGGTGATGGGGTGCAGGGAGCCGATCCGCGGCCGGGTCCCGGGCAGGGTGACGTCGAGCCGCGGTCCGGGCCGCCGGGTCTCGTCGGCGGTCTTCACCGTCATGGCGGTCTTGCGCTCGGCGAGCGCCTCGGTGAGTGCGTTCTTGACCTGGTTGAGCAGCCGCCCGGCGGCCGGCTTCACGTCGTTCGGCAGTTCGGGCAGCTTGCCGGTGAGTTCTTTCAGCCGGCCCTTTCGGCCGAGGTATTGGACGCGCGCTTCCTCGAGGGCGTCGAAGTCGGCGGCGGCGTGTATCGCCCGGATGGCCTTTTCGCGCAGTCGGTTGAGTTCTTCGATCATTGTGCCGGACCTCTGTTCAGTGCGATGCGGCAGCGGCGTATCACAGGGCGGCGTTTGCCTTTTCGACCAGCCGGTCGAACGCCTCGGCGTCGGAAATGGCGAGCTCGGAGAGCATCTTTCGGTTGATCTCGACGCCCGCCTTTTTCAGCCCGTTCATGAACGTGCTGTACTTGCTGTCGCGCATCCGGCATGCGGCGTTGATGCGGGTGATCCACAGCCGCCGGAACTCGCGTTTCTTGCGCTTGCGGTCGCGGTAGGCGTTGGCCCGGGCTCGCTCGACGGCGATGAGAGCGGTCTTGTACTGGCGGCTTCGTGCACCGTAGTAGCCCTTTGCCGCCTTGAGGGTCCTCTTGCGTCGTTTGTTTCTGGCTGGGATGTTTCTGGTTCTGGCCATGGGGTGTCCTCCGTTTCGGTTACTGTCCCAGAGCGCGTCGGATGCGCTGTTCTTCGCCGGGGCTCACCTGGCCTTTCTTGCGCAGTTGCCGTTTGCGCTTGCCCGATTTGTGCGACAGCAGGTGCCGGCGGCCCGCCTTGCCCCGCAGCATCTTGCCGTTGCGGGTAACGCGGATGCGTTTGGCGAGGCCCTTGTGTGTTTTGTGTTTCGGCATAATACATCTCCTCTTCGTCTCTGTTCGATGCGATTTCGGACGATGGTCGGCCCGTGCGTCGTCTATTTCGGGCCGAGCAGCATGCTCATCCTGCGTCGGCCGTCACGTTTTGGCGGCGTTTCGACCCGGGCGTCGTCGGCGAGCCGTTCGGCCACTTTTTGCAGCAGTGCTTCTCCGGTCTCCATGTGGGCCAGCTCGCGGCCCTTGAACATCACCGAGAAGATCACCTTGTCGCCCCGTTCGAGGAACTCGCGTGCGTGGTCCAGCCGATACCCGATATCGTGGTCGCTGGTTTTTGGGTGCAGGCGGATTTCCTTGACGTGGGTGACGTGCGATTTGGCCTTCGCCTGGTGGGCCTTCCGCTTCTGTTTGTACTTGTACTTACCGTAGTCCATGAGCTTGCAGACCGGCGGGTCCGCTGCGGCATGGACTTCGACGAGGTCGAGCCCGGCCCGCTCGGCCGCTTGCATCGCCTTTTCGATGGGGAGGATCCCCACCTGCTCGCCCTCGTTGTCGATCAGCCGGACACGGCTGGCTCCGATCTGGTCGTTGATTCGCAGGCCTTTGTTTGCAGCAGTCGTTTTTTGCCTCCTTGGCGTTTGCCTCTGTGCCCCGGGCTGGGGCTGGTCACTCTGACCCCGGCAGCTCCGTCGCTTTGGACTCGATCGTGTGGCGCATCTCGGCAAGGAGTGCGTCCACAGGCATGGTGCCGGCGTCACCGATTTTGTACTTGCGAACCGAGACGTTGCCGCTCTCCTGTTCGCGGTCGCCGATAATCAGCAGATAGGGGACTTTCTGGGTCGTGTGTTCGCGGATTTTGGCGCCGAGCTTCTCGCTCCGGTTGTCGCATTCGACGCGGACCCCGGCGGCGGCGAGCCGGCCCCGCAGCTCGTCGGCCAGGTCGTGCTGGCGGTCGGTGATGGGCAGGATCACCGCCTGGACGGGTGCGAGCCACAGGGGCAGCGCCCCGCCGTAGTGTTCGAGCAGGCAGCCGAAGAACCGCTCGATCGAGCCCATCAGCGCCCGGTGGATCATAATCGGGCGGTGCTCCTCGTTGTCGGAGCCGACGTAGGCCAGGTCGAACCGCTCGGGGATGTTGAAGTCGACCTGGATGGTCGTGCACTGGTGGACGCGGCCGATGGCGTCGCGGATGTTGATGTCGATCTTGGGCCCGTAAAACGCCCCTTCGCCCTCCTGGACGACGTAGTCCACGCCGCTTCGCTCGAGGGCGCGGCCGAGTGCGGCGGTCGATTGGTCCCAGTTGGACTGTCGGCCCACGAACTTCTCGGGCTGGGTGCTGAGCGCGACCTGGTATTCGTGGAAGCCGAAGGTGCGGAGGACGTGCAGGGTGAAATCGAGCACGTTCTGAATCTCGTCGTCGAGCTGATCCAGCCGGCAGAAGATGTGGGCGTCGTCCTGGGTAAACCCGCGGACGCGGAACAGGCCGTGGAGCACGCCGCTTTTTTCGTATCGATAGACGGTGCCCAGCTCGGCCCACCGGATGGGCAGTTCGCGGTAGCTGCGCGGGCGGCTCTTGTAGATTCGGATGTGGAACGGGCAGTTCATCGGCCGGATTTCGTACTCCCGCTCGTCCACGCTCATCGGGGCGTACATGTAGTCCTGGTAGAAGCCGATGTGGCCGCTCTCTTCCCACAGCTCGAGCTGGCCGATGTGGGGGGTGTATATCAGGTCGTATCCGTGTGCGTAGTGCTCCTGTCGCCAGAAGGTCTCCATCTCGGTGCGGACGCGGGCGCCCTTCGGGTGCCAGAGGACGAGGCCGGGTCCGACCATCTGGTCGATCGAGAACAGCTCGAGTTCGGTGCCCAGCCGGCGGTGGTCCCGGGTCTTCGCCTCTTCGAGCAGCCGGAGGTGCTTTTCGAGTTCGGCCTCGGTGGCGAACGCGGTGCCGTAGATGCGCTGGAGCATCTTGTTCTGTTCGTCGCCCCGCCAGTAGGCCCCGGCAACGGAGAGCAGCCGGAACGCGCCGATGTCGGCGGTGGTGGGCACGTGGGGGCCGCGGCACAGGTCGGTGAACTGGCCGTTGGTGTAGGTAGTGGCGGTCGGCGGGCCGTTGTCCTCGGCCGCCTGGCGCTCGGCGATCTCGTCGATCAGCTCGAGCTTGTAGCGGTTGCCCTCCTGCTCGAATGTCCGGCGTGCTTGGTCGGCCGGGAGTTCGAGCCGCTGGAAGGGCAGTTCCTCGCCGCGGATCGCCTGCATCTCGGACTCGATGCGGGGGAGGTCCTCGTCGGTCAGCCGGTGGTCGACATCGATGTCGTAGTAGAAGCCGTCCTGGGTGGCAGGGCCGATGGCGAGTTTGGCGTCGGGCCACAGGCGCAGAATGGCCTGTGCCATGACATGGGCGGCGGAGTGGCGGATAAGCTCGAGGCCGGCCTCGGTGCCGGGGGGGATCGGCTCGACGGCGCAGTCTGCGTGCAGCTCGGTCGCCAGGTCGGCCGGCCGGCCATCGATTTTGGCCCCGATGGGCTGCGGGGCATCTTGTGCGCCCGAGTGCAGGTCGGCGAGTACCTCCCCGGCCGTCACGCCGTCGGGGTACTGCTTGGGCGGGCCGTCGGGCAGCCGTATGTTGACCAACGTGTCTCCTTGCTCGAGTGAACGGGCGCGGCGATGTCACCGACCCCCGGCCCGCCGGCTGACGGGACGGGGAGTGACGCCGCCGTGTGTCTGCTCTGCCGCCCGGCGGCGGCATGGTGGGCGATGCTGGATTCGAACCAGCGGCCTCCAGCTTGTCGAGCTGGCGCTCTGAACCGGCTGAGCTAATCGCCCCCTACAGGTTGAGCGTATCGCAAATACGCCGGGTTGTCAAGAAGTTCGGCGGCCTGCGCCGGGCCGGGTCATTCCCGTCCGGCTTCGGGCGCTTACGCCCGGCTTTCGTCGTCCTCTTCGTCCTCCGGCTCTTCCTCGGCGCCTTCGTCTTCGGCCTGTTCTTCGTCTTCCGGTTCTTCCGTCGGCTGGTCAGTTTCTCCGGCCTCTGCCTCGGTCTCCGGTGCGGTTTCAGTGCGTTCGGCTTCTTCCTCGTCGAGGTCGAGCGAGGGTTGAACCGGTCTCTGGGCCATTTCTTCGCTGATGCCGACGAGTTCGAAGAGGACCTGCGGGGCGTCGTCGCCGACGCGGCGGGTCCCCAGCCGCAGGATGCGGGTGTATCCGCCGGGCCGATCGGTGTATCGCGGTGCGATCTCGTCGAAGAGTTTCTTCACGGCTCGCTTGTTGGACAGCAGTTTGAGTGCCCGTCGGCGTGCTGCGAGCGTGCCTTTTTTGCCGAGTGTGATGAGTTTTTCCGCGAACGGCTGTGCGGCCTTCGCCTTTGCGGGGGTGGTGACGATTCGCTCGGCGTGGGTGTCGGTCGGCTCGTTGAGGAACAGGCCGATGACCAGGGCTCGCAGTGTCGCTCGGCGGTGTGCGCTTCGGCGGCCGAGTTTTTTCAGTGGTTTTCGGTGACGCATGGGTGTGCTTTCCTGTTATTCGATATCCATGTCCAGCTCGAGGCCGAGTTCGTCTACCTTACTCCGGACTTCTTCCATCGATTTCTGGCCGAAGTTGCGTAGATTGGACAGCTCTTCTTCGGTTTTTGTGACCAGGTCTCGCACTGTCTGTATGTTCTGTGATGCGAGGCAGTTGGCGGCCCGGACCGAGAGGTCCAGCTCGTCGATACCCATGTCGAGCTTGCGGTCGAGTTCATTGCGGTGTTCGAGCTCTTTCTGGGCGGCCAGCCGGGCGGCGGCGTCCTCGATGGGCGGCCCCAGCTCGAAGTACTGGACGAACGGGTCGAGGTGCTTGCGGTAGATGCGGGCGGCCTCGACGAGAGCCATCTCGGGGTCGACGGTCCCGTTGGTCCAGATTTCCAGGGTGAGCCGGTCGTAGTCGGTGACCTGTCCCACCCGGCAGTTTTCCACGAGCGGTTTGACTTTGACCACGGGCGAGAACACGCAGTCGAGGGCGATCTGGCCCACCTCGGCGGTCTCGAACTCCTCGGCGACCTTGTATCCGCGGTCGGACCGGGCCTGCATGCGGGCGACGATCTTGCCCTCATCGCTGATGGTGGCCAGGTGGAGGTCGGGGTTGACGATCTCGACCGAGGCGTCGTGCTGGATGTCGCCGGCGGTGACTTCGCCTTTGCGCTGGACGTCGAGGACCAGTTCTTTCGGGCCTTCGTCGTGCAGTTTGATCAGCACCTTCTTCAGGTTGAGGCAGATGTCGGTGACATCCTCGACGACGCCGGGGATGGTCTGGAACTGGTGTTGGACGCCTTCGAAGTTTACAGAGGCGATGGCAGCGCCGCGGAGCGACGACAGGAGCACTCGGCGCAGGCCGTTGCCCACGGTGGTCCCGTATCCCCGCTCGAACGGCTCGGCGGTAAACTTGCCGTATGTGTCGGTGAGAGTTTCCCTGTCGACGACTACGCGGACCGGGAGCTCGAAGCCCATCCACCTTTTTCGCATTCGGTTATCCTCCGCCCACTTTGTTTGGGGCCTGTCTTTTCCTTACTTGGACAGCAATTCGACGATCAATTGTTCTTCGACCGGCAGTGTCACGTCTTCCCGCATCGGGGCACGGGTGACAACGCCGACCAACGGCTCCTCGCGCACCTCGAGCCACGCGGGGACGGGCCGACCTTCGGTCATCTCGCGCTCGGCCTGGACCGCGGCCCGTGAGGTGTCTTTATCGACCGGGGTGATCTCGTCGCCGGGCTCGACCGCCTGGGCGGGCACCGTGGTGCGCCGGCCGTTGATGGCGATGTGCCCGTGCCGGATGAGCTGGCGGGCGGCGCTGTGAGACGACGCGAAGCCGAGGTTGGCGACGACGCTGTCCAGCCGCAGCTCGAGGGCGAGCAGCAGGTTCTCTCCGGTGTTGCCCCGGCCGCGTTCGGCCCGGGCGAAGTAGTTTCGGAACTGCCGTTCGAGCAGGCCGTAGTATCGCTTGACCTTCTGTTTCTCGCGGAGCTGCTGGCCGTAGGCGGTGATCCGCTGTCGGCGCCAGGTGCGAGGGCCGGGCGGGTACTGCCGGCGTTCGAGGGCGCATTTCGGGGTATCGCAGCGGATGCCTTTGAGGAACAGTTTCAGGCCTTCCCGCCTGCACAATTTACATTTCGGTCCAGTGTAGCGAGCCACTTGGTTGACTCCTGTTTCTTTCTGGTTCAGACGCGTCGTTGTTTGGGCGGCCTGCACCCGTTATGGGGCAGCGGGGTGACGTCTTCGATGACGCGCACGCTCAGTCCCGCCGCTTCGAGGGCGCGCACGGCGGACTCGCGTCCGGAGCCCGGCCCCTTGATCTTGACTTCGACCTGTCGCACGCCCATTTTCTGGGCCTCTCGTGCGGCGTCCTCGGCCGTCCGCTGGGCGGCGAACGGGGTGCTCTTTCGCGAGCCCTTGAACCCGAGTTTGCCGGCGCTGGCCCAGCAGAGCACCTCGCCGTTCAGGTCGGTGATGGAGACGATGGTGTTGTTGAACGTCGCCTTGATTTGTGCGATCGCTCGCGAGGAGACGCGGCGTGCGGCCCGTTGTCTGCGTTTGCGCTGTTTTGCCATTCCTTCTCCTGGCGTTAGCCGAGTTCCTTGACGCCGCGTTTGACGGCGATGGTTTTCTTGGGCCCCTTGCGGGTGCGGGCGTTGGTGCGGGTTCGCTGGCCGCGCACGGGCAGGCCCCTGCGATGCCGGATTCCGCGGTAACAGTTGATTTCGCGCAGCCGGGCGATGTTCTGGGCGACCATTCGGCGCAGTTCACCTTCGACCACGTAGCTTCGGTCGATGATGTTGACGATCCGGGAGAATTCCTCCTCGGTGAGGTCGTCGGCCTTGGTGCCCGGTTTGACGCCGGCCTCGTCGGCGATCTTTTTGCCGGATGACCGCCCGATGCCGTGGATGTAGGTCAGGGCGATCTCCACGGGCTTGTTGCCGGGTATGTCGACACCAATGATGCGGGGCATGTCTGGGTCCCTCCTCGGTTATTTTCCCTGGCGCTGTTTGTGACGCGGGTTGGTGCAGATGACGCGCACCACGCCCTTGCGCCGGATGACTTTGCAGTTCTCACAGATGCGTTTGACGGAGCTTCGTACCTTCATGATGGCTTTTCCTTTGCCTGCCGATCGGGCGGCGGACGGTTGCGGTCCTCGCGATAGATGATCCGGCCCTTGGTCAGGTCGTACGGCGACATCTCGAGGGTCACCAGGTCGCCGGGCATAATGCGGATGAAATGCATCCGCATCTTGCCGGAGACGTGTGCGAGGACCTCGTGCCCGTTCTCGAGTTCCACCTTGAAGGTGGCGTTGGGCAGGGCTTCGGTCACGGTCGCTTCGACTCGAATCGGTTCTTCTTTCGGCATATAAAGCGTTCACACTCCTTTACGGCAACGTCAGTACATTCGGTTCGTCTGCGGTCACGGCGACGGTGTGCTCGAAATGAGCAGACAGCCGGCCGTCGGCCGTCCGGGCGGTCCATCCGTCCCGGTCGACCTTGATCTTATAGGTGCCGGCGTTGATCATCGGCTCGATGGCGATGACCAGGCCGGGCTCCAGGGTCAGGTCCGGCGCGCCCGCCTTCCGGAAGTTCGGCACCTCGGGCGGCTGGTGCAGGTTGGTGCCGATGCCGTGGCCGACGAAGTCGCGGACCACGGAGAAGCCGTGGCTCTCCACGTGCTCCTGGACGGCGGCCCCGATCTGACAAAGGGCTCGCCCCGGCCGGGCCAGGTCGATGGCCTGCTCCAGGGCCCGGGCGCAGGTCTTCATCAGGCGTCGGGCGGTCTTCGAGACCGACCCCACCGGGAGGGTGACGGCCGTGTCGCCGAAGAAGCCGCGATGCTCGACGCCCACGTCGATGCTGACGATGTCGCCCTCGCACAGGACCTGGCCGCCCGGGATGCCGTGGACGACCACGTCGTTGACCGAGGCGCAGATGGTCCCGGGGAACGGGGGCCTGACCGGCGGCCCGTATCCCTTGAACGCGGGCCGACCGCCTCGCCGGCGGATCATCTCCTCGGCGGCCAGGTCGAGCTCGAGGGTGGTGACGCCCGGTCGGACGAGTTCTTTCATCCGCTCGATGACCTCGGCCACGATCTGGCCTGCCTGGCGCATGATCGCCAGTTCCTGGGGTGTCCGGAACGGGGGGTTCGCCGGCATCGATTCAATCGCTTTCTGAAAGAGCGTATGTTCGCGGGGCGCGGGTCGTCATGTCGCCAGCGCCCGGCGTACCAGTTCGGCCACCTGCTCGACGGAGCCGGTGCTGTCGATCTCGACGAGGGACCCCGCCTGTCGGTAGTGGCCGATGAGTTCTTCGGTCTGTTCCCGATACGTCTGGAGCCGCATCTTGATGGCGTCGGGCTGATCGTCCTCGCGCTGGACCAGTTCGGCTCCGCACTGGTCGCACACGCCGTCCTGTTTCGGCGGCATGGTCTCGATGTGATAGACGGCCTGGCAGCTCGGGCAGGTGCGCCGGCCGCCGAGCCGTCGGACGAGGACGTCGTCGGGCGCGGCGAAGTAGAGGACCGTGTCGACCCCGGGGTCGTCGTCCTCGCCGATCTCGTTCTCGAAGGCGTGTGCCTGGCCGATGGTCCTGGGGAAGCCGTCGAGCAGGTAGCCGTCCCGGCAGTCGTCCTGTTCGAGCCGCCTGGCGACCATGGCCACGACCAGTTCGTCGGGCACCAGCCCGCCGGAGTCCATGTGCGCTTTCGCCTGTTTGCCCAGGTCGGTTTGTTGTCGGACCTCTTCCCGGAGGATGTCTCCGGTGGAGATGTGGGGGATGCCGTGTTCGTTTGCGACTCGCTTGGCCTGTGTCCCTTTGCCCACGCCGGGCGGTCCGAGGAATACCAGTCGTTTCGTCATGATCCGCGTCTCCCTCTGACTCGAGTTCCGCCCTTGAGAAAGCCGTCGTAGTGTCTCATGAGCAGGTGGTTTTCGATTTTTTGTACCAGGTCGAGAGCGACGCCGACCACAATGAGCAGGCCGGTCCCGCCGTAGATGTAGGCGGCCTGCATGTCGATGATGGTGAATCGCTGGACCATGTAGGGGGTGATGGCGATGAGCGAGATGAAGAATCCGCCCGCCAGGGTGATCCGCGTCATCACCCGTTCGAAGTACTCGGAGGTCCGTTTTCCGGGCCGGATCCCGGGGATGAAGTTTCCGCGCTCTTTCATTTCTTCCGCGATTTTGAGCGGGTTGAACTGGACGGCGGTCCAGAAGAAGCAGAAGAACATGATGAGCAGCACGTAGATGACGAGGTATCCGTTGGATTCGGGGTGGAACAGGCCCATCAGGCGGAGTAGAATCCACTCCCACACCACGCCGCCCCGCCGGGCAGTCCGGACGAACTGCTGGAGGATGGTCGAGGGGAACATGAGCAGTGCCTGGGCGAAGATGATGGGGATGACGCCGGCCGCGCCGACTCGCAGGGGCAGGTAGTAGCGCTGGCCGCCGAACACCCGCCGGCCCTTGATCTGCTTGGCGGTCTGGATGGCGATGCGGCGCTGGCCCTGGTGGACGAGGACGACGCCGACGACCATCCCCACGTACAGTGCGGCCAGGCCGATGATGTTGAGCAGGCCCATTTTGTCCTCGGCGGGGCTGAGCAGGTTCCGGTCGACGTGGGTCTGCCAGATCATAAACATCGTTGGCGGCATCCGGGCGACGATGCCGGCCATGATGATGAGCGAGATGCCGTTGCCGATCCCGTGCTCGTCGATCTGCTCGCCGATCCACATGAGCAGGATGGTGCCTGTGGTGAGGGCGAGGACGGCCATCATGTCGAACCCGATGCCGGGATTGGGCACGGCTTCGGGCGCCATCCTCTGGAGCCAACGGGACATGAACAGTCCCTGGATGACGCAGAGGAGCACGGTGGTGTATCGGGTGTACTGGTTGATTTTTCGCTGCCCGGCCTCGCCCTCTTTCTGCAGCTCTTCCAGCGGCTTGATGACGGTGGCGAGGAGCTGGAAGATGATCGAGGCGCTGATGTAGGGCATGATGCTGAGCCCGAACACGGCGGCGCGCGTGAGCGCCCCGCCGGCGAACATGTTGACCAGGCCGACGGCCCCCTCGCCGAACTCGCGGGCGACCTCTTCCAGCGCGGCGGTGTTGATCCCGGGGATGGGGATGTAGGTGCCGACCCGGAACAGTGCCAGCATGCCCAGGGTGAAGAAGATTTTCTTCCTCAGCTCGGGAATCCGGAAGCAATTGATGAGCGGTTCTATCACCGGTTCTGCCCTATGCGTCTATCAGTTCTGCTTTGCCGCCCGCCATTTCGATTTTTTCTCGCGCCTGGCGGGAGAAGGCGTTTGCTCGGACGGTGAGCGGCCTGGGGATGTCGCCCTGGCCGAGGATTTTCACGCCGTTCTTTGCCGAGCGGATGAGCCCGGCCTGTTTCAGCTTCTCGGGGGTGACCGCCTCTTCGCCGGGCCAGTTCGCCAGGTCGCCCACGTTGATGATCTCGGGGCGTTTCTGGAAGCGCTTGTTGTTGAACCCGCGCTTGGGAAGCCGGCGGAAGAGCGGCATCTGGCCGCCCTCGTAGTTGACGTTGATGCTGGCGCCGGACCGGCTCTTCGCGCCGCGGTGGCCGCGTCCGGCCGTTTTGCCCCAGCCGGAGCCGTTGCCCCGGCCGACGCGTTTTTTCTGCTTGTGTTTCTTGCCTGTGACGGCGTCGGATATGTTCATTCCAGTTCGACTCCTCTGAGCCGGCTCACGGTTTCTCGGTTGCGGAGCGAGAGCATCCCCTGCAGGGTGGCCTTGACCAGATTGCGCTCGGAGTTGCTGCCCACGGACTTGGTGAGGATGTCGTGGACGCCGGCCGCCTCGACGACGGCTCGGACGGCGGCCCCGGCGATGATCCCGGTCCCCGGCGCGGCGGGTTTCATGATCACTTTCGATGCAAGGAACTTCCCCTCGGTATCGTGGGGGATGGTCTGCCCGCGCAGCACGACTTTGTGCATGCTGCGGCGTGCGTCTTTGAACGCTTTTTCCACGGCGGCGGGGACTTCGTTGGCCTTGCCGTAGCCGATGCCCACGCTCCCGTTGCCGTCGCCGACGACGACGAGCGCGGCGAAGCTGAACCGCCGTCCGCCCTTGACCACTGCGGCCGTGCGATAGATTTTTACGACGTTCTCGTACTGGTCGGAGCGCTCGTCGCGCCCGCGTCCGCCTCTTTCTCTGGCTGCTGCCACGTTGACACCTCGATCCTGGTCAACTGTCCGGCCGAGCACCCGTCCGTCCGGTCGTTCCGGTCGGCGGGCCCCGGTCGTTGTCCTCTAGAATTTCAGTCCGGCCTCGCGGGCGGCCTCTGCCAGCGCCTTGACGCGGCCGTGATACTTGTATCCGCCCCGGTCGAACACCACGGTCCGGAGGCCGTGTGCGATGGCCTTTTCGGCCACTCGCTTGCCCACGGCCTGTGCCGCCTCGCAGTTGCCCGGCGACTCCAGCGATTCGCCCAGTTCGTCGTCGAGCGTGGACGCGGCGACCAGGGTGTGGCCGGCCGTGTCGTCGATGACCTGGGCGTAGATGTGGCGCAAGCTGCGAAAGACGGCCAGCCGGGGCCGGTCGGGGGTTCCGTGGACGGTATTTCTCAGCCGGTGATGCCGGCGTATCCGTTTGAATCGTTTCTCTTTTTGTTTGTTCATCGCCTTCTCGTCGTCTAGGACGGCGCGCCGGCGGCCAATGCCTTGCCCGCCTTCCGCTTGATCTCTTCGCCCTTGTATCGGATGCCCTTGCCCTTGTACGGCTCGGGCGGCCGGACCGAGCGGACCTGGGAGGCAAACTGGCCCACGAGCTGTTTGTTGACGCTTTCGAATGTGACGGTGACGCAGGGCATCGACCCGGAGCCGCTCACGTTGATGTTCTCGGACTTGGGCGGCTGGACCTCGATGCCCTCGGGGACGTCCAGCACCACGTCGCTGGCGAAGCCGGCGTTGACGGCAAGCTGCTGCCCGCGAAGCTCGGCACTGTATCCCACGCCGACGACCTGGACCGTCTTCTGGTAGCCCTCGGCGACGCCTTGCAGCAGGTTCGCCACCAAGCTGCGGGCGGTGCCCCACTGGGCGCTCTGGTAACGGACCGCCTTTGAACGGGCGTTCTTCAGCTTCCTGGGTTCGATGACAATCTGGTTGTTTTCCTTGTCGTGACGGACCGTGAGCTGGGGGTGGACGTCCAGCTCGGCCTGGCCCTTCGGGCCCTCGGCGGAGACGGTCTGGCCGCGCACCGTGACGCTGACCTTGTCCGGTATGGGTACTGGGTTTTTGCCGATTCGAGACATAAGTCCTCTCGCGTTTACCACACGGAGCAGAGTACTTCGCCGCCAACCCGCTGCTGGCGGCATTCCCGGTCGCTCAGCACCCCGTTCGGGGTGGATACGACGTATATTCCCAGGCCGTTCTTGACGGTCCCCAGGTCGCGCAGGCCGCGGTATACCCGCCGGCCCGGCGTGCTTACCCGCTGGAGCTGGTTGATGACATCTTCGCCCTCCGGCCCGTACTTGAGGTACACGCGTATCAGGGCCTGCGGCTTGGTGTCCAGCTCCTGCCAGTCTGTTAGATAGCCCTCTCGTCTGAGCACGTCCACGAGGGCTTCGGTCTGTTTGGACCGGATGACATCGACGGTGCTGTCCCGGTTCCGCAGTGCGTTGCGGATGCGGGTGAGCGTGTCGGCGATCAGATCGTTCATCGTCATGAGGCAACGGCTCCTCAAAATGGTGGCCCGGCGGCCGGTTACCAGCTTGCTTTTCGTATTCCCGGAATCTGCCCGTTCGATGCCAGTTTCCGGAAACAGATTCTGCAGAGTTTGAATTTTCGCAGGTAGCCGCGTCTGCGGCCACACAGTTCGCAACGGTTGTACTCTCGTACGCTGTACTTCTTTGGCTTTTTCCAGCGGACGATCCAAGATGTCTTTGGCATGCCGAACCTCGTTATTGGTCTCGTTTGAAGGGCATTCCGAACAGTCGCAACAGCTCTCGGCCCTCCTCGTCGGTGATTGCAGTGGTCACAATGTTGATGTTCATTCCCTGGGTGACCTTGATGTCGTCCGGGTTGATCTCGGGGAAGACGCTCTGCTCGTTGATCCCGAGGGTGTAATTCCCGTTCCCGTCGAAGGCGTCCGGCGAGAGTCCCCGGAAGTCGCGAATCCGGGGGATGGCCACCGAGACCAGCCGCTGGAAGAACTCGTACATCCTCGCCCCGCGCAGGGTGACTCGTGTTCCGACGGGCATCCCCTGTCGGATGTTGAACCCGGCGATCGACTTGCGGGCCTTGGTGGTGACCGCATGCTGGCCGCTGATCTTGGTCAGGTCGGCGAGCGACTGTTCGAGCCGTTCCTTGTCTTCGCTGCCCCGCCCGACGCCGGCGCTGAGGACGATCTTTTCCAGCCGGGGCACAGCCCGGTCGTTTTTGTATCCGAACCGTTCGGACATCGCGGGGACGATTTCCGAACGATATTGGTCGAGAAATTTTGGCACGGCTTGGTTCACTCCGTCAACTGGTGGATTCGATGGGCCGTTCACATCGCCTGCAAACCCGGACCCGCTTGCCCTCGGCGACCCGGCGGGCCGGTTTGGTTTTCCCTTCGCAGTGCGGGCAGTACAGGGCGACGTTGCTGACGTCGATCGGCGCTTCCTTCTGGATGATCCCGCCGCGGGGGTAGTCGCGGTTGGTGTTCGCCTTGATGTGTTTGTGTTTGACGTTGACCGATTCGCAGATGATCTGGTTCTTGCCGGGCATCACGCGAAGCACTCGCGCCCGGTCGCCCTTGCTGACGGGCGACGGGCCGCTGAAGTCCTTGAGCAGCACCACGGTGTCGTTTCTTCGTATGTTCATTCGATCTGCCTCACACCACCTCTGTAGCCAGCGAGATGATTTTCATGAAGTTCTTGTCGCGCAGTTCGCGGGGGACGGCTCCGAATACGCGGGTGCCCCGCGGGCTGCGGTCTTCGTTGAGGATAACCACGGCGTTGCGGTCGAACCGGACGTACGAGCCGTCGGGCCTGCGGACGCCTTTCTTGGTCCGGACGACCACGCCCCGGACGATGTCCCCCCGCTTGATGGGGGTGTTGGGTATCGCTCGCTTGACGCTGAGCACGACGATGTCGCCAATGCTTGCATATCGCCTTCGGCTGCCTCCCAGCACCTTGATGCAGGAGACGCGCCGGGCGCCGCTGTTGTCGGCTACGTCGAGTAGAGATTCGGCCTGTATCATCGTTTACTCTTCGGGCCCCTGTTCCAGAATCTCGATCAGGCGCCAGCGTTTCGTCTTGCTGAGCGGCCGGGTCGAGCAGATTTTGACCAAGGCGCCGGGCCGAGCTTCGTTGTGCTCGTCGTGTGCCTTGAAGACGCGCGGTGTACGGACGTATTTTCGATAGAGCGGGTGCTGGACGGTGCGCATGGCCTGGACCACGATGGTCTTGTCCATCTTGCTGCTCGTCACCCGTCCGATTTCGGTCTGTGGCGGTTTTCGGTCGCCGCTCATGTCTGTGATTCCTCATTCTCGGGGACCGCGCCGCCGCCGGCATCCGCTTCGCGCTGGCGTTCGGCGAGGATGGTGCGTATCCGGGCGATGTCCCGCCGCGTCTTGCCGAGTTCGGCGGGGCTCTCGAGGTGCTGGGTCGTCCGCTGGAACCGCAAGCTGAACAGCCGCTGCGAGGCGTTCTCCAGCTCGTTGAGCAGTTCGGTGTCGGACAGTGCCCTGATCTCTGCTGGTTTCACCAGGCGTGCCTCCTGTGGACCATTTTCATTCGTAGCGGGAACTTATGGGCGGCCCGGTTGAGCGCCTGGACGGCGAGGTCCTCGGGCACGCCGCCGACCTCGATCACCACGGTGCCCGGCTTGATCTTGGCCACCCACTGGTCGGGCTCGCCCTTGCCCTTGCCCATCCGGCTCTCGGCCGGCCGGCTGGTCGTCGACTTGTGGGGGAAGATGCGTATCCACAGTTTGCCCTCGCGGGCGAGGAAGTGGGAGATGGCGATACGGGCCGCTTCGAGCTGCCGGGCGGTAATCCAGCCGGGCTCCAGGGACTGAAGCCCGCAGTCGCCGTAGGCCACGGTGTTGCCCCGATGGGCCTTCCCTTTGATCCGCCCGCGCTGGGTCTTCCGGTGTTGGATGCGTTTGGGCATCAATGGCATTAGCGGGGCCCTCCTGAAGGTGCTCGGCTGCCGGCGGCCTGCTGATGTGCGGCTCCTCGGGTGTCGACGGCGTCCTGCTCGCCCAGATAGACCCAGACTTTGACGCCGATGGTGCCGGACTTGGTCACGCATTGTGTGAACCCGTAGTCGATGACGGCATCGAGGGTGTGCAGGGGGATCATTCCCATGACCACTCGTTCCCGGCGCCGCATCTCGGAGCCGCCCAG
>PWKM01000207.1 GCA_003559755.1 Planctomycetota bacterium | reverse complement strand
CCTTGTGGCCGATCGCGATGATGACCTGGGTGCTGATCGGGCCGGGCAGGATGCTGCACAGGGCGATCAGCTCGATCAGGTCCCGCTCTCTCAGGTAGCCCCCCTTGACCACCATCTGGTCTAGGAACACGCTGGTGTGGGCCTCGGGGCCGCCGTATGCCCCCAGCGAACAGAGCAGAACATCCTTGAGAAAGACCCGGGTCCGGACCGTCCGAGGCCCGTCCGGCGCACCGTCCCCTGCTCGGCCTGTCTGCTCGCTCGAATCCGGTTTCGCCATGTCCGTCCCTGCCCTCGCCGGTTTGCAGCGGCCGCCCGGAGTTGCCCGCCGCTCGGCCCATTGACCGTATTCATATCAGTTATATGGGAAAATCGTGGATTCGGCAACCCCTCGCCCGCCGTGCCGCGCCCGGGGGCGCCCTTGTGCGACGAAAGATGCATGGGCGACAGCCGTTGTACGCGGGCCTTTTCTCTTTGATCCCACGCCGGATTCGCGTATAATGTGTCAAGGAAATACGAGTAGAGTCCTCCCGGCCTGCGGGCGAGGTATGATGTGCGCCCGGGATTCCACCACAGCGAGCCCAAGATTATGCGCATTCCCGCCGTCATCATCATAGCGTTTCTGGCCTGTTCGCCCCTGATTGCCCACAGCGGTGCGACCGCCGAGCCGCCGGCCGAGACGGCCGTGCCCGCCGCGGCCGATTCCGACTCGTCGTCGGCCCTGGCCGGGGCATGGGAGTGGTTCGACAAGGGCGGGCCGATTATGTACCCGATCGCGCTGATCTCGCTGGTCGGGCTCGCCTTCGTCATCGAGCGCATCGTCGCGCTCCGCCGGAATCACCTGGTCCCCAAAGACCTTCAGAATCTGTTGGAGGAACGGATTCGGGCGGGCGACATCGGCGGGGCCGTCGAGGTGTGCGATCAGGTCCCCAGCTCGCTGGGCCGGGTGATGCGGTCCGCACTCGAACGCCGGGCGGGCACGATCGAGGAGATGGAGCGAGCGGCGGAGGCGACGGGCAGCCGCGAGCTGTGGCGGATGCAGCGAAATATCCGGCCCGTCGGCGTGGTGGGGAACATCGCCCCGCTGCTTGGGCTGCTGGGGACCGTCTTCGGCATGATCGGCGCGTTCCAGACCCTCAGCGAAGGCCAGGCCGTCGGCAACCCGAGCGCGTTCGCACACGACATCTACATGGCACTGCTGACCACCTTCTTCGGGCTGAGCATCGCCATCCCGATGGTCATCTGCTTTCATTGGCTCCGGGGCAAGGCCGAGACCCGCATCTCGGAGATCGAGGAGATCACCGGCGACCTGCTCCTCCGCATCCACCACCCCGAGCCGACACCGGACCGCGAGGAGGACGCCTGATGCGCGTGTCACGAGCCGAAGAGGAATCGTTTGACCTCCCGCTCACCCCGCTCATCGACATGATGTTCATGCTGCTCATCTTCTTCCTCGTCTCCACCACCATCGTCAACCCCGAAAAGGACGTGACCATCGACCTGCCCGACGCCGCCGAGAGCGACAACCCCCGGGCCGAGACCGCCAACTTCATCGTCAACCTCCGCTCGGGCGGCATCATCGTCGTCGAACAGAGCATCATCAGCATAGACGAACTCCTGACCCGCCTGGAACAGATCGCCGAGGAGACCCCCGGCCGGGTCGTCGAAATCCGCGGCGATAAGACCGCGCCCTACGGGACTGCCGTACAGATTCTCCAGACCTGCCGAGAACTCGAGCTGAACGCAGTGCTCCCCACCATCATGAGGGAATAGATGGCCCGGCATCGGCTGCAACTGGTTCTCCTGCTCCTGGCGACCGCCGGGGCCGCATTCGCCGGCGACGCCCGGCTCGAGATCGTGGGCCGGACGCCCGACAGCGGCGAGATGATGCTCCGGCTCGACCTGGAGCCCGATATCCCGGGCCTCGTGGCCGACGACTTCGCCCTCCGCCTCCGGCCGACTGACGGCGACTCGAAGCCGGTGGCGTTCCTCGCCGCCCGATACCGCGACGCCTACTACTTCGACATCCGCCGCCTGCCCGTGCTGCCGGCCGGGGAATATACACTCGCGATCGAGCTGGCGGGCCGGCCCGGCGTGGCGGTCGCCACCGACCCCTTCGAATACCGGCCGCCGCTGGTGGACGTCGCCCTGGTCATCGACCAGTCGTTCAGCATGCGATGGACCGACCCCAACCGGCTCCGGCTCGCCGCCGCCGAGCGGTTCATCGAGCTGGCCGCAGCCGGCGAACACATCGGGCACGTCACGGTCGTCGCCTTCGATGCCGGGAGCGAGACGCTGATCCCGCTCACCCCGCCCTCGGAGACCGAGAAGTTCCGAAAGGCCATCGACCAGATACCCGCACGCGGGTTCACCAACATGGACCGGGCGCTCGAGCAGGCGGCAAAGGAGCTCGAACGCGGCTCCGGGGCCGCCGCGGCCGTCCTCCTGCTTACCGACGGCGAAAACGACCCCGATCCCTACGCGAACACCCACCGGGCGTTCCGCGACAGGTGGCCGATATATACCATCGGGCTGTCCGACGAGGCCGACGCCGACACGCTCAAGACGATCGCCCGCGAGACGGGCGGCGAGTTCTACGATGCACCGACCAGCGAGCAGCTCCGCGAGGTCTTCAGCCGCATCTATTACGCCATCGAACGCCGCTCGACCATCCGCAGAGACCATTTCGACCTGGCCCCGGACCAGCGGGAACGGCCGGCCGTGCCCATCGACGACACCGTCCGGCATGCCGTGTTCTCGGCACGGGCCGAACACGACGAGTTCGACCTGCACGTGCAGCCGCCGCAGCCAGCTGAACCGGAGGCCCGATCGGCGGTCGGCCCGGACCGCTACGCCGCGTACCGACGCCCCGAGGCCGGCCTGTGGCGGGCGGCCGTCACAGCCGGTCGGCTCGCAACCCCGGTCACCTTCGAGGTCGACGCGACGACCGACCTGTTTCCCGTCCTCTTCCCGCTCGCAGAACAACACACCTACGGCCGGCCCGTCCACGTCGTCTGCTCGCTGGCCCGGGCCGACCGGCCCATCGACGGGGCGGCGGTCACTGCAACAATCGCCGTCGGCGGGCGACGGTACGAGCGGCCACTGGAGAACTCGGGCCGAGGCATCTACGAGGGCACATTTGCGTTCGACGGCGAAAAGCCGCACGGCTCGTTCCGGCTCGAGGTATCGGCGGCCGGCGAGACCGGGAAGGGGAACCCCTTCCTCCGCCTGCTCACCGCCGAGGGGCACATCGAGCCCCGCCGGGAACCGGACATCCGGGCCGACACCGAACACGTCCGGCTCGGGCCGCTCTATAACACCGAGACCGGCCAGGCCGAGATCGGCGTCAGGACGCTGCTCCCGCCGGACACGAAGCTCGACCTGCGAGCTCGCTTCGAGAGCGACGCCATCCCACCCGACGCGGTGGAACTCGAGCTCGCCTCACCCGACGACGAAGGGCGGCAGAAGCTGACGATGGCCGTCACCGTCCCCGCCGGCCTCGAGGCGGGGGAATATCGCGGCCAACTGACCCTCGCCCAGGGCGAGACCGAGCACGCCGTGCCGGTCACCGTGGAAGTAGCGAACCCCCGGCTGGTCGTCGAGCCGGACCGGATTGATTTCGGCCGGGTGCTCCCGGACTGGGCCGGGCGGGCCCGCCTGCGCCTCCGCGTCGAGCCGCGGGGGGCGGCCGATGTCGCGCTCGAGCTCCGCGGCGACGTCGCCGGCCTCGCGACCCTCGACAGGACCACGCTGCGGACGGGGACCGACGCCGAGCAAATCGCACTCGAGCTCGCGGTCCCGCCGGATGCAGCGATCGGCGAACGAACGGGCGTCGTGACCATCGACTGCGGCTTCCGACGCGAGTCCGTGCCCGTCTCGATTCAAGTGGTCCGGCCCGAGCTGACGGCCTCGCCGCCCGTCCTGGACTTCGGCGAGATCGAGCCGGGCGGCACCGAGTCGCTCCCGCTGGGACTCACCGTGTCGAGCCCCGTCGAGATCGACGCCTCGTTCCGGGTTCGCTGGGACGACGACTCGGCGGCCGACCTGCTCGACGTGCACGGGAAGGGGCGGACCCTCACGCCGGACCGCCCGGTGACCGTCGATGCCGCGCTCAGCGTTCCCCACACCCGGCCGCCCGGCCCGCTCCGCGGCACCGTTCGGATCACCGCCCGAGGTCGGGAGATCGGCTCGGTGCCCGTCCGCGCCCGCGTCGTCCCTATCCACACGTTCGTCGTCGAGCCGGAGTCCGCCGATCTCGGCCCGGTGGCGATGACCACGGAGCAGACGGCCACCGTGACCGTCCGCTCGACCGTGCCCGTCCCGCAGACGATTCGTGTCGAGTCGGGCGACGGCTCGCCGCTCGTTTCCATCGAACCGGGCCGGCTCGAACTCGAGCCCGAGGGCGAGGCGGTGTTGACCGTGACCGTTCGGCCTTCGCTCGACGCACCGCCCGGAGCGATTCGCCGCGAGTTCCGGCTGTCCGGGCCGATGCTCGGCCGGTCGGTCACCGCCGCGGCCGAGGTCGTGCCGCCGCCCGACGGCGGGTTCCGGGTGGACCAACTGGTCCGCGTCGGCCCGGT
>PWKM01000038.1 GCA_003559755.1 Planctomycetota bacterium | reverse complement strand
CGGCCGATGTACATCGCCCTGCTCGGGGTGACGGTCCTGTTCGCGTTCCTGGCCGCGACGATCTGGCGGCCGCTCCTGTTCGGCCGGCTCCCCTGGGCCTGACCGGCCCGTCACTCGAACACCGAGAAGAAGTGATCGAAGAACCGGTCCGGATCGACGTCCACCGCCACCTCGTGCGGGCCGCGTTCTTCGTCCGGCCGCCACAGGGTCCGGCCCGACAGGTCGGGGTCGGCGAGCTCGACTGACACCGTGCCCCGCTGGAACCGGCACAGCGAGTCGTCGAAAAGCACGGCGGCCGCCAGCGGGTCGTGGAACGTCACCCCGTCCTTCCCCTCGGCGAACCAGACCTCGGCGAACCGGCTCGCGGTGCCGAGCAGGCCCGACCGGAACCGCTCCCGCACCCCGGCGGCGTCCATCCGGCATCGCGTGGTGACATCCAGCCCGACCGACCGGTGAACGGGCGGCCGCGCCCGGTACACGATGGCCGTCGCGTGCGGGTCGCCCAGTGCGTTCCACTCGCGCCGGCCGCGGCCCGGCGGCGGCTCGCCGAACAGGCCGCACATCATCACCAGCCGGTCGAGCAGCGCGGGAATCTCGGGGTCTGCGGCGAACAGCAGCCCCACGTTCGTCAGCGGGCCGATGGCCAGCAGGGTCACCTCGCCCGGGTGCTCGCGGACGGTCCGGCGGAGGAACTCGACCGCCTCGCCCCGGGGGAAATCGGCGTCGTGTTCGAGCTCGCCCAGCGCCGCCGCCTGTTGGCACACCTTCTGGCCCTGCTCGATGACGAGCGGCTTGTCGGCCCCGGGAAAGATGGGGATGTCCACGCCGGCCGCTTTGCACAGGGCGCTCGCCATCATTGCCCGCCTGTCCGCCTCGCCGGTCACCGTGGTGATCCCGAGCAGTCGGCACTCCGGCTGGGCCAGCAGGTATGCCAGGCAGACCGCGTCGTCGATGTCGGTCCCGATGTCGGTATCCAGCAGCACCTTTCGCATCGTTTGTCTCCTATCGCTCTTGGTTATGGGTTTCCAATGCGTCCCGCCTCAGCGGGCTGCCCGTCCGGATTCCCGGGCCTTACTCGTCGTTCGCCCCGACCGACCTCAGCATGTCGTTGACGGTCCAGGCCGGCGTCTCGCTGTCGCGGAGGCCGACGAACGAAATTTCCGCCAACCGGTCCAGGCCGGACCGAGCCCCACCGGTACCCGGGGCGATCAGGTTGAGCCTCGATATCCCGATCGTGCGCTCGATGATGTTGCGGCTCGTTTCGACATTTGTGATCTTGTGGTATGGGACCGACCGTTCGACTTCGAGCAGGATGCCGCCGTGGAACACGCACCGCCGGCTCGTGATGTAATAGGCATACGACCGACGAAGGAACACGTGATAGACGGCGCTCAGGGCAAAGGTGACCGCCGCCACCGCGCAGCCGACGTAGACCCCTGGTAAGAACTCCCCTGCAATAGACGATGTGAGGAATAAACCAAGGCCTCCGACGGCCAACGCAATGGGCAGGCACCGGCTGATGAGCCACAGCACGACGAGGCCCCGGGCCGGCCGGAGCTCGAGGATCATCTTTTCGTCGGGATGGAGTCGCATCGGTATCCTCCTCGTGTTCTGTCCTCGGTTTGTGTTCCGTGCAGAAACTCGTCCGCCTTGCCGTACAGTCTATCCCATCTTTTGAGCGGGTGCAATGCCGCCGCGACGAACCTGCCCTGTGTGAATTCCGGCCTCCGGCAAGTTGAAGCATGTCGTCCTCGCGGCTATAATCTCGATAATCAACCGATCAGAGGAAGGCCTATGGATACGAACACACACGTGGAAGAACTCCTGTCGAACGCGGTCCGGGCCTCGCGGGCGCTGGCCACCGCATCGACCGAATCGAAGAACCGGGCGCTGGAGCTGATGGCGGACGGCCTGGTCGCCGGGGCGGAGGCGCTGCAAGAGGCGAACGCGGCCGACCTCGCGGCGGGCCGGGAGGCGGGCCTGTCGGAGGCGATGCTCGACCGGCTGACCCTCTCCGACAAGCGCATCCGGGAGATGGCCGACGGGCTGCGGGTGGTCGCCGACCTGCCCGATCCGGTCGGCGAGGTCATCGAGTCCGTCGAACGCCCGAACGGGCTGGCGATCGACCGGGTCCGGGTGCCCATCGGGGTGATCGTGATGATCTACGAGTCGCGGCCCAACGTGACCGCCGACGCGGCCGGCCTGTGCCTCAAGTCGGGCAACGCGGTGATCCTGCGCGGCGGCAAGGAGTCCCTGAAATCGAACCTCGCCATCCGCAACATTCTGTCCGACGCCCTGGTCGAGGCCGGGCTGCCCCGGCACGCGGTCCAACTGGTCGAGACCACCGACCGGGCGGCGGTCGATCTCCTGCTGGCGGCCGAGGGCCGGGTCAACCTGGTCATCCCCCGGGGGGGCGAGGGCCTGATCCGTGCCGTCGTCGAGAAGTCGAAGGTTCCGGTCATCAAGCACTACAAGGGGGTGTGCCACGTGTTCGTGGACGCCCGGGCGGACCTCGATATGGCCGAGGCGATCGTGTTGAACGCCAAGTGCCAGCGGCCCGGTGTGTGCAACGCGATGGAGACGCTGCTCGTGCACTCGAACGTCGCCGCCGAGTTCCTCCCCCGCGTCGTCCCCCCGTTCCGCGAGGAGGCGGTCGAGCTGCGCGGCTGTGAGAAGGCCCGGGCCATCGTGCCCGACCTGCACGCGGCGTCGGACGACGATTACTACGCCGAATACCTCGATCTCATCCTCGCCGTCCGCGTCGTCGATTCGGTCTCCCAGGCGATCGACCACATCGCCCGGTACGGCTCGAACCATACCGACGCGATCGTGACCGAGGACGAGGCGGCGGCAAGACGGTTCGTCGCCGAGGTCGATTCGGCGAGCGTGATGGTGAACGCCTCGACTCGGTTCAGCGACGGCGGCGAGTACGGGATGGGCGCCGAGATCGGGATATCGACCGACAAGATACACGCTCGCGGCCCGATGGGCCTCCGCGAGCTCACCAGCTACAAGTTCGTCGTCCGCGGCGAGGGCCAGGTACGGACGTAATCCCGGCCCGCCACGAAGGATGCCTTGCAGTCAGAGTAATGGACTTGCTAGAATGCGCGGCCGGGAAATGATCCGGACACGGCGATAAAGCTCGGCGTTTACCGCCAGGTTTGCGAGGTCTGATATGATTACCGAACTCTACATCGACAATTTCCGCTGCCTGGTCAATTGCACTATCCGGCTGACCGAGCATCAGTTGTGGCTGGGCGACAACGGAACGGGGAAGAGCTCGGTCCTCGACGCGCTTCAATTTGTCCAGAGGGTGATAAGCGGCGACCACGTCGAAGATATATTCATCGCGGATGATATGACCAGGTGGCTGACCAAGCCACAGCAGACGTTTGGTATCGTCCTGAAGCTGGGCAAGGACAGTTACGAATACGAACTGGTCGTCGAGCCGGACAGAAATAAGCAGGAACGATGTCGCATCGCTTCCGAACGCCTGTCCTGGAACGGACAGAAGTTCTACTGGTTCGACGGGCGCGAGGCACACCTTTACCGAATCAATCGCGACACCGGAAAGGTCGAGGAAGGAACGCAGTTCAGTGCCGACTGGAGCCGGTCCCTGATCCCGACCATCGCCGAGCGCGACGATAACCGACCGCTGGTGGAGTTTCGGCGGCACGTCGCAAGGTGGCTGGTCGTGCAGCCCATCCCGGCAAACATGGGCGGGCAGGCCGATAAGGAGGACCGGCGGCTTGCCCGGGACGGGCATAATTTTGCCGCCTGGTATCGCCACCTCTGCCTGGAGTCAGCGGAAGTTCCGTACAAGACAGGCGAAGCCCTTCAGAACGTCCTTGAGGGTTTCCAGGCGCTGAACCTGAAGGAAGCGGGCGAAGCTCGCAAGCTGGTGGCGAAATTCCGATCGGACAAACAGGATTACAAGCTCGAGTTCCCCCGTCTGTCCGACGGCCAGCGCCAGCTCATATTTCTGTACGTGGTCCTCTATGCCTTACAAACGGATTGTCCGGTCTTGTTCATCGACGAGCCGGACAACTTCATCTCGTCCAGGGAGATTCAGCCGTGGCTTCACGAACTCTGTGACATATGCGATGATTCTGTCGAGCTCGGGGATGCGAAGGATTGCCAGGCCATCGTCATCTCGCATCACCCAGAAACCGTCAACGTGATGACGGACGGGACCGAACTGTGGTTTCATCGTCCGCAGGCGAGCCACACACAGGTGAAGTCCTACCCCGTTCACAAGGGGCTGACTCCGGCCGAGACTCTCGCCAGGGGCTGGGAAAATGAGTAAGGCGTCCCAATTTATCCTGCTCTGCGAAGACAAGCTCCAGGAAGTCATCGCCCGGCGGTTCTTGCTCGAGCACGGTGTGCCCAACCGCGTCATCAGGGTGGAGCGTTGTGCCGACGACGGGTCGGGCGGGGCAGGCGAAAAGTATGTCCGGGACAGATATCCGAACGAACTGGAGGCCTGTCGAACCCGCCACGCGAGCACCGCCCTGATCGTGATGATTGATGCGGACACATCGACTGTTGCGGACCGGAACCGGCAGCTCGACGAAGCGTG
>PWKM01000132.1 GCA_003559755.1 Planctomycetota bacterium | reverse complement strand
GGAGTGCGTCGCCGAACCGCTGTTGCTGGATAAGGTTGCCGGTCGCTTCACGGAGCCGGCGGAAGGTGCGTGCTGCGTGCGCCTCGAGCCGAGCCGCCGCCTGATCGAATTCGAGTCGTGCGTTCAGGTCGGGAAATTGCTCCAGTGCCGCCCGGATGGTCTCGATGTCGGCCAGTCTCTGCTGGTCGGTTTGCTGTTCCTGTCGCCGCTGCTCTTCTTCTTCGAGTCGCCGTGCCGCTTCGGCCTCCGCCCTTTCCTTAGCGGCTTCGACCGCCCTTCCCTTGTGCAGCGCCCGCAGGCGGAGCGAACGAATGCCGAATGTCTGTCTCACCTGGTCGTATTTGCTGGCCGCGTCATCGAACCGTCCCTCCTCGACGAGGTCAACGGCCTCTCGAACGATCCGTTCGAAGGCCTGTGCCGCCGAGTTCTCCACCTCGGCCCGCAATCGGTCGAGCCGGCCCTCCTCGCCGACGTAGCTGCCGACGCGATATTGTTCTGGGAACTGGTCTATGGCCCGGAGTGCGTCGCCGAACCGCTGTTGCTGGATAAGGTTGCCGGTCGCTTCACGGAGCCGGCGGAAGGTGCGTGCTGCGTGCGCCTCGAGCCGGGCCTCGAGCTCGTCGGCCCGTCGGGCGGCCTCCTTGGCGGGCTCGGTACCGGGATACCGTTCCTCGACGGATCGGAGCAAGAGAAGGAGCCGGTGCGGCTGGAGCTCGCCGGCCCGGGCGAGGACTTCTTCCTGATAGTAGATTTCGGCGGCGGTGCGAGGCGCGGGCGCGTCGGTCGGCGCCTCCGCTTCTTCGGCTCCATCTGTCGGGCCGGACCGGCCGGTAAACAGGTGGAACAGGCCGAACGAGCCGGCAAGGATGAGCAGCCCGACCCCGACACAGAGTGCGATCTGTCGCGCCTTCTGCCATCGCGTGGGCGTTTTCGTCCGCCAGCTTCCGGTGGCCGACCGATAGCGGTATTCGCCGCTGTCGTGCCGCCGCTTCTGGCCCAGCCGGGGCGAGCGGCCCATGCGGACGAGGACGAGGTCGGTGACGACGTCCTCCATCGATTCGTACCGGTCCCGCTTGTATTTCGCCATCAGCTTCCGCACGATCTTCGATATGCCGTGCGATAGCTGGACGTTCAGGTCCTTGAGATAGGGCGGGCGTTCCTGCACGTGCATGGCCATGATGTCCTCGACCGTACGGCCGTCGAAGGGCACATGGCCGGCAAGCATGTGAAAGATGGTCACGCCGAAGGCGTACATGTCGCTCTTGTTATCGACTTCCTCGTCGCCTTCACACTGCTCGGGCGATGCGTAATAGACGGTCCCGAGCTCCCTCGTCTCCTGCAGCCGGCTGCTCACCCGGCGTGCCAGCCCGAGGTCGGCCAGCTTGGCGGTCCCGTCCTCGGTGACCATGATATTGTCCGGCTTGATATCGCGGTGGACCAAACCGTTTTCCTCGGCGTGTTGCAGTGCCCTGGCGATCTGGATGGCGATATCCAACGCTTGCTGTTCGGGGATCGGCTTGCCCTCTCGGAGCATCTCGCCGACGGTGGTTCCCTCGATGTGTTCCATCGCAAAGTAATACTGACCGTCCGCTTCGCCGGCGTCGTAGCCCTGCACGATGTTGGGATGGCTGAGCTGGCCGCTTGCCTTGGTCTCGCGGAGGAACCGCTGGATGTACTCCCGGTCGCTGGCGTGCCCGGGTGACAGCACCTTGAGGGCGACCTCTCTGCCGGACCGGGTGTCTTCCGCCTTATACACCGTACCCATGCCGCCCGAGCCCAGTTTCCCGAGAATCTTGTAGTGTGCGATGTGGCGGAGGGCGTCCATCCGGCTCAGACTGTCCTTGAGGGACTGGATCTGCCGTTCGTTCAGCAGCCCTTCCTTTATCAGGATGCGTTCCAGCGAGACCACGTGACCCCGGTCGGCGTGCTCTTTCTGGATTTTGAGGCAGGCCACCGATTCGGGGACGGTGAGCAGCCCCCGATCAATGGCCGCCCGGGCAAGGTCCACTTCTTCCCGCGTTGGCATTGGTCACCCCTGGCCTGTGGTCATCGTACGGCGGCGCGGACCTTCCGCCCGCCGTTATCAACCCATATACATTATACAGGGCCAGCCGCCCCCGGCGAAGGATTATCCGGGGATCAGTACTCGGCGGCGTCCTCGATCAGCTTGACGGCGAGCGCACGAAAGGCGCGCTCGCGGGCCTGGCGCTCCGCCCGGGCGGGCCAGTGAAAGGGGGTGAGAAAGAAGACGAGCGGGTGGCGATATTCATATGATGCCGCCGAGGAGAAGTAGGACGCGAACGCCCCGCCGCGTTCGTCGAGCACCTGCAGACGCCCCTTGATTACCCGCGTCCGAATGAACGGAATGATCAGGCCCGACAACGGGCGTGGCCGGGCGCTGTCCTCGATAGAGATGTCGAAGACGAAGTGATAGTCGGGCCGTAGGACCCGGCGGCGAACGTTGCCCGGTTCGAACACGCCCATCGCCTCGACCGTCTCGTGGGCAAGCTCGCGAAAGCCGGGCCACTCGGCAGAGACCGGCCCGACCACATCTCCGTCCACGAGGTGGGTCACGTGGACCGTACAGCGGACGACCCGGTCCGTCGGTTCGGGCCGCTCGCCGGCGATGGCTTCCTCGTAGCGGTCGGCGGCACGATCGTAGTAGCTTGGATGGCCCGCACACCCGACAAGGACCAGGACAACGGGCAGGATCATCGGTGCCAGGAGACGGATGGCGGATGGTTTCATTCGCTTTCTTCCTGTTTCAGTGCCCGACATATCTGCACGGTCAGAGCTTTGAGGGCATCGGCCTGGATGGCCCTCGCTCGCTCGTCGTTCCGGCGCCAACCCTGCCCGAAGACATGCCCCAGCCAGGCAGTATATTCGCCCCGGCCCTGCAGGTAGCTGTGCCCGACGAGCTCTCCCTCGGGCGTCTCGATGTTCACGATGGCCTCGACGCGGTAGCTGCGGACGCCGACGGGGACGAGGTAGAGGAACAGCCCCCCCGCGACCTGTCGCCACCGGCGGGGCTTCTCCCGAACCACCATCCGAAGCTCCAGGTGGTAGGCGGGCGGCTCCTCGGGCGTTGCCAGCCGAAACTTGCCGGACTCGAGCAGGATGTCGGTCGCCAGCTCGAGCATCGGCTCGACCGACTCGTCGTTCTCCACGGCCAGCTCGATTTGCACCGGCTGCTGTTCCAGCCGCGGCAGGTCCCACAGGCCGGCGTACCGGGCCGCGTCGGGGTGCGACTCGACGTGACGCAGGGCGCAGCCGGTGGCACCGAGCAGGATGACCGGCACCAGCAGGACGACCCAGCATACGACTTTTTTCATCGTGCCTCCCATCCGAAAACCGGGCGGCCGGGCGAGAGAGGCGCGGTCCGCCGGGGGTACGCCCGGCTCACCTCACTCGGTCCGTCGGCATGTATCCTCTCACGACAGCCCGCGCGCGATCAAAATCCTTCGGCAAGATCATAGCAGGTGATGCGCCGGGGGGCAAGCGCGACGGGTTGCCCATCGGCTCGCCATCGCCGCCGGTGGTCAGGCCCACCACATCTCGCCGAGGTCCTCTCGGAGCAGGATGCCCTGCAGGAACGCGACCGCCTTTTCGAACCCTTCGCCCGGGCTCATCAAACTGTCTTCGTGCTCGATGGACAACGCGTCGTTGTATCCCACCGTCCGGAGGATGCTGACGAAGTCGGTCCAGAAATCGGCCCCGTGGCCGTATCCCACGGTGCGGAAGACCCAGGAGCGGGCGAATTCATCGCCGTAGTGTTTGGTATCGAGGACGCCGTTCTCGGCCGTGTTCTGGGGGTCGATCCGGCAGTCTTTCGCGTGTACGTGGAAGATGGCGTCGCCGAGCTGCTTGATCGAGACCAGCGGGTCGATCCCCTGCCAGAACAGGTGGCTGGGGTCGAAGTTGGCCCCGAGGTTGTCGCCGCACTCCTCGCGCAGCCGGAGCATCGTCTCGGTGTTGTACACGACGAACCCCGGGTGCATCTCGAAGGCGATGCGGACGCCGTGGTCCCGTGCGAACTTCGCCTCTTCGGTCCAATATGGGATGACTTTCTCGTTCCATTGCCATTGCAGAATCTCGAGGAAGTCGGGCGGCCAGGGGCAGGTGACCCAGTTGGGCCGGGCCGACCCGTCGCTGTCACCGGGGCAGCCGGAGAAGGTGTTGATTGTGCCCACTCCCAGCTTCTCGGCGAGCCGGATCGTCTTGCGCTGGACCTCGTGGTTGGCGGCGGCGAACTCGGCGTCAGGGTGGAGCGGGTTGCCGTGGCAGGAGAGAGCGCTGATCTCGAGGCCCCGGCTGATGATTTTTTCGTACCATTCGGCCCGCTTCTCGTCGCTCTCGAGCAGCTCGTCGAGCGGGCAGTGCGGGTCGCCGGGGTAGTTCCCCGTCCCGATCTCGACCGTGTCGAGGTTCAGCTCTTCCACATAATCGAGGGCATCGTCGAGTGTCTGGTCCGAGAACAGTGCCATAAATACACCGAGTTTCATGCTCTTCCTCCTTGTGAGTAGGTTCTGCCGGTTTCTGTGCCAATCAACTTGGTCAGCGTTTCACCTCCGTCCAACGCCGGTTCCGGGCGCT
>PWKM01000167.1 GCA_003559755.1 Planctomycetota bacterium | reverse complement strand
CCCTCGGCGGGCGGGTGCTGGGGGCCGACGCCGCCGAGTACGGCCACACATCCATCGAGGTGAGAGACCACAGCGGGCTGTTCCACGGGCTGGCCGACCGGCTGGCCGTGTGGATGAGCCACGGCGACCGGGTCGAGGAACTCCCGCCCGGGTTCCGGGCCACGGCGACCAGCCCCGGCTCGCCGGTCGCAGCAATGGCCGACCCCGACCGCAGGCGGTACGGCCTCCAGTTCCACCCCGAGGTGGTCCACACCCCCGACGGGACCGAGATGCTCGCCAACTTCCTCTTCCGCATCGCCGGCTGCCGGGGCGACTGGACGATGGCCTCGTTCGTCGAGGCGGAGGTCGCCGGGCTGCGCGAGACGGTCGGCGACGACCGGGTGCTGTGCGCGATGAGCGGCGGGGTCGATTCCTCGGTCCTCGCATGCCTGCTCGATCGGGCGGTCGGCGACCGGCTGCAGTGCGTGTTCGTCGATAACGGGCTGCTCCGCAAGGGCGAGGCGAGCGAGGTGGCCGACACGTTCCGCGAACACCACGGGCTGAACCTGGAGTGCATCGACGCGTCGGACGAGTTCCTCCAGGCGCTGCGGGGCGTACACAGCCCCGAGCGGAAGCGGCGAATCATCGGCGAGACGTTCATCCGCGTGTTCGAGCGGACAGTCGGCGAGCTGGGCGAGTTCAAGTACCTCGCCCAGGGGACGCTCTACCCCGACGTGGTCGAGAGCCATTCGGCATTCGGCGGCCCGTCGGCGGTCATCAAGACCCACCACAACGTGGGCGGGCTGCCCGAGCGAATCGGGTTCGACCTCATCGAGCCGTTCCGCCACCTGTTCAAGGACGAGGTCCGCAAGGTGGGCGAGGAGCTGGGCCTGCCCCGGCGGGTGATCTGGCGGCACCCGTTCCCCGGCCCCGGGCTGGCCGTCCGGGTGATCGGCCCGGTGACGCGGAAGAAGCTGCGGCTGCTCCGGGAGGCCGACGCGGTGTTCATCGACGAGCTCCGGCGGGCCGGGCTGTACGACGAGGTGTGGCAGGCGTTCGCCGTGCTCCTCTCGGGCAAGGCGGTGGGGGTGATGGGCGACGAGCGGACCTACGCCGGCGTCGTCGCACTCCGGGCCGTCACCAGCCGGGACGGGATGACCGCCGACTGGGCCCGGCTGCCGCACGAGGCCGTCGGCCGGGCCGCGAACCGCATTATGAACGAGGTGGACGGTGTGAACCGGGTGGTCTATGACATCAGCTCGAAGCCGCCCGGGACCATCGAATGGGAATGAGCGCCCACGCTCGACGGGAGGAGAAATGACCAGATACGTGTTCGTGACGGGCGGGGTCGTGTCCTCGCTGGGCAAGGGGATCACCGCCGCCTCCACCGGCTGCCTGCTCCAGTCCTACGGGCTGCGAGTCAACATGCTCAAGATCGACCCCTACCTGAACGTCGATCCGGGCACGATGAGCCCCTACCAGCACGGCGAGGTGTTCGTGACCGACGACGGGGCCGAGACCGACCTCGACCTCGGCAACTATGAGCGATACCTCGACCGGAACATGGGCCGGATCAACAACATCACCACCGGCTCGATCTACGACACCATTCTGACGAAGGAACGGCGGGGCGACTTCCTCGGCGGGACCGTCCAGATCATCCCCCACGTCACCGACGAGATCAAGGCCTGTATCCGGCGGCTCGGACCGCGCCACGACGTGGTCATCGTCGAGGTGGGCGGGACGACCGGCGACATCGAGGGGCTGCCCTTCCTCGAGGCCATCCGCCAGATGTGGACCGACCTCGGACCCGGCCGGGTCTGCTACGTCCACGTCACACTGGTCCCCTACCTGCGGGCCGCCCGCGAGCTGAAGACGAAGCCGACACAGCAGAGCGTGGCCAAGCTGCGCGAGATCGGACTGCAGCCCGACGCCATCATCTGCCGGACCGAAAAACCGCTCTCCGGCGAGATCAACCGGAAGATCGCACTGTTCTGTAACGTGCCCGAGCACGCCGTCATCGAGGAGCTCGACGTGCAGACCTCGATCTACGAAATCCCCGGCTACCTCGAACGGCTCGGCCTGGGCCGGATTCTCCTCGATAAACTGGGCCTCGAGAAGACATCCGGCCCGAATCGCACCCTCGAACTGTTCGACCGGTACGTCCAGACCATCCGCTCCGCCGCCGACACCGTGACCATCGGGGTGGCGGGCAAGTACACCCGGCTCAAGGACGCCTACAAGAGCATCTGGGACGCACTCATCCACGCCGCCACCGCACACCGTGCCGGCGTCGAAATCCGCTACATGGACGTGGAGGGGAAGGACCTCGAGGCGGAGTTGAGCCGGGTCGACGGCATCCTGGTTCCCGGCGGGTTCGGCGACCGGGGCAGCGACGGCAAGATCGAGGCGGTCCGCTACGCCCGCGAGCACGGCGTCCCGTTCCTCGGCCTGTGCCTGGGCATGCAGATCGCGGTCATCGAGTTCGCCCGCAACGTCTGCGGGCTGGAAGCGGCCAACAGCACCGAGTTCGACCCCGACACGCCGCACCCGGTCATCCACCTGCTGCCCGACCAGCACGGGGTCGAGGACAAGGGGGCGACCATGCGGCTCGGCGCCTACCCCTGTACCCTGCGGAAGGGCACGTTTGCCAGCCGGGCGTACCGGGCGGGCCGCATCTCCGAACGGCACCGCCACCGCTACGAGCTGAACAACGATTTCCGCAGCACGCTGGAGGAGCACGGGATGATCGTGGCCGCCGAGTACACCGAGGGCCGGCTCGGCGAGATCGTCGAGGTGCCCGACCACCCGTGGTTCGTCGCCACCCAGTTCCACCCCGAGTTCAAGAGCCGCCCCCTGAGGCCGCACCCCCTGTTCCGCGCATTCATCGGGGCGTGCATCGAACGAAGACGAAAGCCCGGGCGGCCGGGGCAATAGCCAGCCCGATCGGGGACGTCAGTCCGCCCCCGGCGCCTCGGCTTCCCCGTCTTCTGTCCGCTCGATCTCGTCCCGCACGTCCTCCGGCATGTCGAACACGCCCTCGAGATCCGGCTCCGTGTCCAGTTCGGTCACCCGGAGGATGAACGTCATGAACTCGGTCTCGATGTACCAGGCCATCGGCCAGCCGGTCTCCTCGCAGAAGCCGACCAGGAACTGGGCCGCCCGGAGGCGCATCGGCGACGGACCGAAGAGGACCGGCCGCTCGACATCCGCCTTGCGTCGGACGAGCACCCACAGCAGGTCGGGCGGGACGCGCGGCGGCGGGGGCACTTCCTCGAGCGTCGCCTCGCGAGCAAGCTGCTCGTAACCGGCGAGAGCATCGAGCAGCAGGTGAACGGGCCGAAGCTCGTCCGCCAGCTCGATCTCGCCGGCCCGGGCACGCCGCTCGGGGTTCCACCGGGCCGTGACCAGGGTGTCGTCGGTCCGCGCCCATCGAAACAGGCCGTCGGGCCGAAGCAGCACGGTCGCCTGCTCGGCGACCGACCAGTCGATCTCTGTGGTGACGGCGGCGTCGAGCCGGACCCGCCCGGTCTCCACCTCGACCCACAACGTGTCCGCCATCTCCATACGCAGGACCGGTTCCGTCCGGGCCAGGGAGATGGTCATCGCCGCCCGGAGCTCGGCGGTGCCTTCCGTCAGGCGTGCGAACCGTTCGAGCTCGACCTCGCCGGCGGCGGCGGGCGAGGCCAGCATCCAGGCGACAGCGAGGCACACTGTGCTCAACAGTTTTCTCATCGTTCTTCCTCCGTCGGTTCGGGTTGTTCGAGCGTCGCCCGGACGTCGCCGGGTATCTCGAAAATATCGGTCAGGTCAGGGGCGAGGTCTATCTGCTCCACCCGGGCGACAAACTCCGCGGCGTCCGACCGGGCCACGTGCTTCATCGGCCAGCCGTGCTCCGCCGAGAAGCCGATCCAGACGGCGGGATCGCGTCGGACGGGTGCCAGCAGATCGAAATACTGGGATCGTCGGCCGGGCCGGGCTCGCACCTGGACCCAGAGCAGGTCGTTCTCGCCAGTCGGGGGCTGCTCGGCGGGGACCAGCCGCGTCTTGCGCCGGAGGTTCGGATATCCGAACGCGGCGTCGGAAAACAGGACGAGCGCGCCCAGGTCGGCCAGCAGGGCGGGCCGGCCCCGCTGCGTCGCCCGGTCTGCATCCCGGGCAGCCCGTATCACCTCGCCGCCTCTCGTCTCCCAACTGGTGGCCCCGTCGGCGGTCAGGATCAGGTGGAGTTCGCCGCCCGCCGGGCCGCCTCCGGCTCCGGGGGCCGTTTCGATCACGCCGCGCATCCGGTACGACCCCCGCTCGGCGTCCATCCACAGGGTGAGCTTCATCGTCGCCTTCTCGCGCCCGGCCGTTCCGCGCTCGATGGTCATGTCGAACCGGGCCTGATCGACGGGCTCGGTCTTCTCGGCGCTGGCGGCGGCGAGCTCGTCGCCCGGGCCGGCCGGACCCAGCCCAGCGCAGCCGGCCAGAAGAAGGATGAGCAGGGCTGTCGGGGGCAAATGTCTCATAGGACTGCCTCTCCAATCGCTTTTCAATCGTCGGTCATCACCAGGACGGCCGTCCCGTTGACCCGGTCGGCCTTCAGGTCGTTCAACGCCCTGTTCGCGTCTTCCAGCGGCCAGGTGG
>PWKM01000097.1 GCA_003559755.1 Planctomycetota bacterium | reverse complement strand
CGCGCCCACACCACGGACTGGCGTCCGGTGACATACCGGACAAACCCCCGGAACAAGGCCAGATGCATCGCCACAAAATAGTAGAGCGCCCGGGCCAGCCGGCCGAGCAAGGGGGCCTTAACCCCCGCCGCCCCCAGCCCCGCCAGGCCGTAGAACGCCAGCTGCCCCACGAAAAGACCGCGATAGAGAGGATGGCTCACCAGGGCCGCGTTCGTCGCAAAGGCGGCTAGCATAAAGAGCCAGGTGGTCCATTTGAATATCTTGTGAGACAGGTAGCAGAACGGCATCCAGCCGCGCGTGGGCGAGAGGAGCGGCAGGGTCCAACGCAACGCCTGGAAGTTGCCTGCACCGATCCGCTCTCGCCGCCTGACCTCCTGCTCGACGCTCGCCGCCGTCTGTTCGGTCGAGCGTGCCTCCGGGTCATAAACGGCCCGGTGCCCGTCGATTATCATGTTCATCGTGATGAGAAAATCGTCACAGATGCAGTTCGGCGGGATCGGGCGATACTGCGTTTTGCGAACCGCGCACAGGGCTCCGCTCGACCCCAGCACCACCCCCAGCCGATTCTCCATGAACTTGAGCATGACCTCGTATCGCCAATAGAGCCCCTCGCCGCGATATTCGGAGTCGGGCGATTCAAACCGGAGCTCGCCGTTCACCGCGCCGACTTTCGGATCGAGGAAGCGCCGAACGACCCTTCGAACTGCGTCGGCGTCGATCAGTGTGGTGGCGTCGGAAAGAACGACGATTTCGCCGGTTGCCCGTTCAACCGTGTCGTTGATGACGGATGGCTTCCCCCGCCGCTCGGGGTAAGCCGCCAGTTTGACGCCGCGGTCGGCGAATTGCCCGACGATCTCATTCGTGCGGTCGTCAGACCCGTCTGACCCGACCACGATCTCGAGCTTGTCAGCCGGATAATCGAGAGCGAGCGCGTTTTTCAGCTTCTCGGCGATGACCGCCTCTTCGTTGTAAGCCGGGATGACGAGCGAAACGCTGGGCAGTTCGGAGTCCGAAGGCATCGGCACCCGGCGTCCACTACGCCGAAACAGGAATCGGAGATCGCGCACGGTCTGGATGATCGAGTTGACGAAGACCAGGATGAGGGGATAGAGAATATAAGTATATGCGAGCAGCCCGACTGCGACCCAGAAGATGATCCGGACTGTGCTCATACCCGTCCTCCGGCTGTGACCGACTTACAAATATCGGCCAGCTTTGCGGCCACTGCCGCCCAGTCGTGCCCGTCGAGCACCGTGCGGCGTGCCCGGTCGCCGATCCTGTTTCGAAGGCCCTTGTCACTCAGCAGTTTCACACACGCGGCGGCCATGTCCTTCGGGCCATCGACGACAAAGGAATCCACGCCGTTCGTAAGCGGCAGCCCTTCCGCCCCGATCGTGCTCACCACGACGGGCTTGGCCATCGCCATCGCCTCGAACACCTTGATCTTGATGCCGCTGCCGAACAGGACAGGGACGGCCGCCACCCAGCCGCGAGCGAGGTACGGTCGAACATCGGGCACGGTACCGGTCACAGTAATGTGGTCGGGGTCCGCCTCGGCCAACCTGGTGATGTGCGGGGGCGGCCGCCGGCCGACCACGGTGAACCGCACATCCGGGACCGACTCACGGATCGATGGCAGCACCTGCTCGGCGAAGAAGCACACGGCGTCCTGGTTCGATTGCCAGTCCATCGAACCGGTGAAAACGATTTCCGGCCACGGGCTTTCTGCCCCTTGCGGCGAAAAGTACTCGGTATCGACCCCCGGGGGCAGCGCTGTCACGTGCGCGACGCCCAGGTCGTCACGAATGAACTCGGCATCGACGGGCGATACCGCCGCCACGTGGTCGGCGGCCCGGTAGCTTCGAACCTCGAACTTCCTGGTCTTGCGGGCATAATGGCGGAGGTAGGCCGCCTTGAGTCCGCCGGCCCGGGCCGCCTGCCGCTCCCGGAGCCGATGCTCGATATTATGGGAGATGACCACGCAGGGGAGCGGCCCGAAATCAACATCGGGCATGCTGGCCGAGATCGTGTCGCACACCACCACGTCGAAAGCACCGGACCGGGCAAGTTCCTCCGCCCTCTCCTTCAAGGCCGCCGTGCAATACTTCTTGACGGCATACAGTTGACCAGTCAGCAGGCATCTGGCCAACTCGAGATAGAATCGGGCGGTGAAGTTCGGGACCTCCCGCCAGGCGACCGGGACGACGTTGCACCCCAGCCCCCGCATCTGGTCGGTGTTCTCGGACGGCTCTTCGGGGTCCACGTTCACCAATACCGTGACCTCGTGCTCGCGGGCCAGTTCGGCGATCACGTTCCCGCTCAGTATCTTCGCCCCTTTGTCCATCGGGAACAGCGTTCGCGGCTCGATGACAAGAAGCTTCATTGCTCCGCCCTCCCCCGCTTCTCCAGCAGTGACCGGTAGAGGTTCACGAGTCTGCGGGAGCACGCCGCGACACTGAACACGGTCTCTACCCGTTCTTTCGCGGCCATGCCCATCCGCGAGCGGAGCTCTGAGTCCGCGGCGAGTCGGCGGATGGCGTCCACAATGGAGCTCGCGTCGTCCGGCGGGCATAGCAGGCCGGTCTCTCCGTCGATTATCACGTCGGGGATGCCCCCGACGGAGGTGGCGACTGCGGGCACACCGGCCGCCCCCGCCTCGAGAAGCGTTCGCGGCAGCGCCTCGGTGTTCGAGCAGTTCACCGCGATATCCGCCCCGTCCCATACGTCCGCCATCTCTCGGACATATCCCGCACACCGAACCGGGCCGGGGTTCGATTCCAGCTCCGGGCGAAGCGGGCCGTCGCCGACGAGGACGAACCGCGCCGCCGGCAAGTCCGGATCGAGCGCCGACGCCGCTCGGACGAACAGGTCGGGCCGTTTCTCCCGGCTGAGCCGTCCCACCTGCACCACGAGCAGACCGTCGGACGGTACGTGCCAGCGTTCGCGAAAATCCAGGTCGCCAGACGGAACCATCGAGGGGTCGAGCCCGACCGGCGCCACGTGGACAAGCTCCGCGGGCACACCGCGTCGGGTCAGGCGTCGCTTGTAATCGTCACAGAAAACGACCACGGCGTCCATCCTCTTTCCGCAGCGCACCTGCAGCCACTCGTAGAACCGTTCCTTTTGCGTCCGGCTGCACCAGCCGTGGACCGTCGTCATTCGAACGGCGTGAGCGGTGTCTGCCAGCATCATCGCCAGGTCGCACTTGTATCCGTGCGAGTGCACCACGTCCGGCTGCTCTTCCTCGAACACCTCCGCCATTGCACGGCCGAGCCGGAAAGGCAGGCGACCGCGCGTACGGATTGTCATCACCTTTACGCCGGTTCTTTCCAGCCGGCTTCTGAACCGGTCGTCGATGGGTCCCGACCGTTCTTCGGTGACGGCGAGAGCCACGGTCTCGACGCCTTCCTCCACCAACCCCGGCAGCGAGCAAAGGATGTTCCGTTCGAGTCCGTAGCCGCTGCTGCCCGTTCGAAAGGGGTGGATAACTTTCACCGGTTCCTCGTCAGGTTACTGGAACTTCGCCATCTGCTCGTCACTGAGGAAATCGACCGTTCGGCTGGCCCTTATCTCGCCGAGTTCCGGCAGGCATCGGGCATAGGCACGAAGGATCAGGTAGCCGCCGGTCAGGTTCTCTGCCCGTAATTCTTTTCGCATAAGCAGCTTTATAAGCAGTTTCGGAACCAGAAGCAGGTAGAACAGTCCGCACCGGAGAATATCCCAGCCGAGTCCGGCCATCCAGCGGGAGGTCGGTGCGTTCTTCAGTTGCCTTCGAACGCGGGTGAGATGGTAGCGGGCGGTCTCGTCCGGATTGCGTCCGCGCGGACTCTGCTTGTGGAGCACCGCCGTCTGGTACGACACCACGCAGCGGCGGTCGCCAACGAGGCGCAGGACGAAATCGACGTCTTCGCCGCCGAAGCCGAAGTAGGGATCGAAGCCGCCGGTGCGTCGCATCTCTTCGAGCCGCCCGAAGCAATTGCACGTGGCAACATAATCGCAGTCGACCAGCCGGTCCGGCGGTTCCGCAGGGGCCACGACGGGGCACGTCTCGCCGTTGAATCGTATTCCGCGCCCGTAGGCGACGTCCTGGTGAGGGCCGTGTACCTTGATCTCGCCCCCCAGCGCGGCCAGTTCCGGGTCGGACTCGAGCACACGGGCCATCGTTGCAATTGTGTCAGGCCGGGGGAGCTCGCTGTCGCTGTCGAGGAACAGCACGAACTCGCCCCGGGCCGCCCGAAGGCCAAGATTCCGGACGAACGCCGGCTGGCGCTGCCGGTCGGTCTGCAATACCGTTACGTCGGGGTATTCGTTCCGCACGAATTCGACAGTGTCGTCGGTACTGCAATCATCGACCACGATGGTCTCGACCGCCCGGTAGTCCTGCTGTTGGATGGACTGCAGGCACTCGGAGAGTTCCCGTCGCCGATTGCGGGATGGGATGATGACGGAAACAAGTCCGTCGGCTTGACGGTCGGCGGGCACGCAGAATCCTCGAATGGACTTCAATACCGGACAATCTCAGCTTGAAGACATTCTACAGGCCGCAATTCGCCCATTCAACTTTGATTGACGATATTGCCGCAGGGGCATTCTATCACATGGTCCCTTTT